>JAJYJA010000140.1 GCA_021789795.1 Deltaproteobacteria bacterium
GAGGCCTGTCAGTGGTGGCGCTGGCCGCCGTCCTGGCCCTGGGTCTGCCCTCCCTGGCCCAGGGCCTGCAACTGCCGACCATGCAGATCGGGCTGGGCGAGACCAGCAACCCCAAGCAGGTCTCGGTGCTGATCGAGATCCTCATGGTGTTCACCATCCTTTCCATCGCCCCGGCCCTGCTGATGATGATGACCTGTTTCACCCGGCTGGTGGTGGCCCTCTCCTTCCTCAAGAAGGCCCTGGGCACCCAGACCACCCCCCCCAATCAGACCCTGATCGGGCTCTCGCTCTTTCTCACCCTGTTCATCATGACCCCGGTGTTCAAGCAGATGAACGACACCGCCGTCAAGCCCTATCTCGACGAGAAGATCACCCTGGAGCAGGCGGTGAACACCGGCATGGTGCCGCTGCGGAACTTCATGTTCAAGCAGACCCGGGAGAAGGACCTGGCCCTGTTTCTGTCCATCGCCAAGGTGGCCCAGCCCAAGAACAAGGACGAGGTGCCGACCTCGGTGCTGGTGCCGGCCTTCATGATCAGCGAGCTGCGCACCTCCTTTGAGATCGGCTTCGTGCTCTTTCTGCCCTTCATGGTCATCGACATGGTGGTCTCCAGCGTCCTGCTGTCGATGGGGATGATGATGCTGCCGCCGGTGATGATCTCCATGCCCTTCAAGCTCCTGCTCTTCGTGCTGGTGGACGGCTGGAACCTGATCGTGGGCTCGCTGATCAGGAGCTACGGGGCTTAAGCCATGACCCCCCAACAGGCCATATCCATCGGGCAGGACGCGGTCTATATCTCGCTGTTGCTCTCGGCGCCGCCCCTGATCGTAGGATTGGTGGTGGGGCTGGCCATCGCCATCTTCCAGGCCACCACCCAGATCCAGGAGATGACCATCACCTTCGTGCCCAAGATCGTGGCGGTGATGCTCTCCCTGCTCTTCTTCGCCTCCTGGATGCTGCTCAAGATCACCGACTATACCCACGACCTCCTGGTCCGGCTGCCGGACCTGATCCGCTGACCGACCATGCCCGACACCGCCCTGTTAAATTGGACCCTCGATCAGGTGCTGACCCTGCTGGTGATCATGACCCGGGTGGGGCCGATGGTCTTCATGATGCCGGTCATCGGCTCCAGCAGCGTCCCGGCCCAGGTCAAGGCCCTGTTCGCCCTGGTGCTGTCCCTGATCCTGCTGCCGGTGGTGCCGGCGGCGGCGAGCCAACTGCCGACCTCCGCCGTCGGCTACGGGCTGTTCGTGGTTCAGGAGGTGGCCTTCGGGGCCACGCTCGGCTTCTTCGCCCGGCTGATCTTCGACGCCACCGACCTGGCCGGGCAGATGGTCAGCATCGCCATGGGCATGGGCATGGCCGGCACCATCGACCCGGACAACGGCACCCAGGTCTCCCTGGTCGGCACCCTGTGGAACATCGTGGCCATCCTGCTCTTTTTGGCCATGAACGGCCACTACGCCTTCTTCCGGCTGCTGGCCGAGAGCTTCACCCTGGTCAAGCCCGGCGGCATGGTCTTGGGCCAGGCCACCATCCGGGGGCTGACCGCGGGCCTAAGCCAGATGTTCGCGCTCGGTATCCAGATCATGGCCCCGACCGCCATCGCCCTGTTTCTCTCCCACGTGGCCATGGGGATCGTGGCCAAGACCGTGCCCCAGGTGCCGGTGATGCTGGTGGCCATGCCCTTGAACATCGGGGCCGGACTGCTCTTTGTCGGGCTGTCGATGATCTATCTCTTGCCCCTGTTGGGCAAGAATTTTGACCTGATGACCCAGGCCCTGGTAAAACTGGCGGCGGGGATGAGGGGATAGGCGATGGCGGAGGAGTCGAGCGGCCAGGAGAAGAGCGAGGCCCCCACCACCCGACGCCTGCAAGAGGCCAGGGAAAAGGGCGATGTCGCCAAAAGTATCGAGTTGCCCTCGGCGGCGGTGCTCTTGGCCAGCTTGCTGGCCATTTATCTGGGCCGGGACTTTATCGTCAACAACCTGGCCCGGATGACCGCCCACTATCTGGCCACCGCCGGCACCACTCCCCTGACCACGCCCTCCCTGCTCAGTCTGACCAGGGAGGGGATGATGGAGATGGGGCTGGTCTGCGGGCCGGTGCTGGGGGCGGTGCTGCTCACCGCGCTGGCCGCCAACTATGCCCAGGTGGGGGTGCTCTTCACCCTGGAGAAGGTGTCCCCGGACTTGCAGCGGCTCGACCCGGTCGAGGGCCTGCTGCGCAAGTTTTCGCTTCAGGCCTTGGCCGAGCTGATCAAGTCCCTGCTCAAGATCGGGCTGATCGGCTATGTGGCCTTCTCCGAGGCGGCCCGGGCCCTGCCCGGCCTCATGCCGTTGATGGACAGCTCGCCTTACCAGATCATGGCCTTTGCCGGGCGGGTGGCCTTTTGGATGTTTCTGAAGTGCGCCCTGGTGATCCTGGTGCTGGCGATCATCGATTACAGCTTTCAGCGCTGGCAGTTCATGAAGAAGATGAAGATGACCAAGCAGGAGATCAAGGAGGAGGCCAAGATGACCGAGGGCGACCCCCAGGTCAAGGGCCGGATCCGCGCCATCCAGATGCAGATGGCCCGCCAGCGGATGATGAGCGAGGTGCCCAAGGCCGACGTGGTGATCACCAACCCCACCCACCTGGCCATCGCCCTGCGCTACGATCCCCAGACCATGGAGGCCCCGACGGTGCTGGCCAAGGGGGCGGGGGTGATCGCGGCCCGCATCCGGGAGGTGGCCGCCGAACATCAGGTGCCGCTGGTGGAGAACAAGCCCCTGGCCCAGGCCCTGTACAAGGCGGTGGCCATCAACCAGCAGATCCCGGAAGATCTGTTCCAGGCGGTGGCCGAGGTCTTGGCCTACGTCTTCGGGGTCAGGAGGAAGGCGGCCTAAGGGCCGTCTGACCGGATATGGCCGAGTCAACCGCCGCCGCCACCGCCGCCAGTCCCAAGGCCTTCATCCTGGACAGCTCCAGCCTGGCGGTCGCCGTCGGGGTGGTCGCCATCCTGCTGGTGATGATCGTGCCCCTGCCCCCGCTCCTGCTCGACCTCTTGCTCTCGATCAGCATCACCATGGGGCTGGTGATCCTGCTGACCGCGATGTACAACACCAACCCCTTGGATTTTTCCTCCTTCCCCTCCATCCTGCTGCTCAGCACCCTGTACCGTTTGTCCCTGAACATCGCCTCCACCCGGATGATCCTCCTGCACGGCCACGAGGGCACCGGCGCGGTGGGCGAGGTGATCAGCTCGTTTGGCAACTTCGTGGTCAGCGGCAACTACACGGTGGGGCTGATTATCTTTCTGATCATGGTGCTGATCAACTTCATCGTCATCACCAAGGGCTCGGGCCGGATCGCCGAGGTGGCGGCCCGCTTCACCCTGGACGCCATGCCCGGCAAGCAGATGGCCATCGACGCCGACTTGAACGCCGGCCTGATCGACGAGGCCAAGGCCAAGGCCCGGCGGGCCGCCATCTCCCGGGAGGCGGAGTTCTACGGGGCGATGGACGGCGCCGCCAAGTTCGTGCGTGGCGAGGCCATCGCCAGCCTGGTGATCATGGTGATCAACATCATCGGCGGGCTGTTCATCGGCGCGGTGCTCCAGCACCTGGACATCCTCCAGGCCCTGCAAACCTACACCATCCTCACCATCGGCGACGGGCTGGTCTCCCAGATCCCCTCGCTGATTATCTCCACCGCCGCCGGCATCATCGTCAGCCGGGCCGCCTCGGACATGAGCATGGGGGCGGAGTTGGCCCGGCAGTTCGGGATGCAGCCTCAGGCCCTGGGGGCGGCGGCGGGGATCATCGGCCTCTTCGGTCTGGTGCCCGGACTGCCGCACGCCCCCTTCCTCCTCCTCTCGATCCTGATGGGGGCGGTCTCCTACCTCACCTTCCAGCACAAGGCGCAGGCCACGGCCCAGGCCGCCAAGGAGGAGAAGAAGGCCGCCGCCCCGCCCGCCGGGGCGCCGGAGACGGTGGACGCCCTCCTGTCCCTGGACACCCTGCAACTTGAGGTCGGCTATGGCCTGATTCCCCTGGTGGACGAGGCCCAGAAGGGCGATCTCCTGGAGCGCATCCGGGGCATCAGGCGGCAGTTCGCCCTCGACCTGGGGCTGGTGGTGCCCTCGCTGCACGTGCGGGACAACCTGCAACTCAAGCCCGACGAGTACCTGCTGCTCTTAAAAGGGGTGGAACTTGCCCGGGGCGAGGTGATGATGGGCTACCTTTTGGCCATGAACTCCGGGGCCGCCAAGCGGGAGATCGAGGGTCTCCCCACCCGGGAGCCGGCCTTCGGCCTGCCGGCCCTGTGGATCAACGAGGCCAAGAAGGACGAGGCCCAGCTCGCCGGCTACACGGTGGTCGATCCCTCCACCGTCATCGCCACCCACCTGACCGAGGTGCTGCGCACCCACGCCGACGAGCTGTTGGGCCGTCAGGACACCCAGAAGCTCCTGGACAACCTGGCCAAGACCTACCCCAAGGTGGTGGAGGAGTTGGTGCCGACCGCCTTGCCCCTGGGCTCCCTGCAGAAGGTGTTGCAGAATTTGCTGCGGGAGCGGGTCTCGATCCGCGATCTGCTCACCATCTGCGAGACCCTGGCCGATTACGCGCCCCTGACCAAGGACACCTCCATCCTGACCGAGTACGTGCGCCAGAAACTGGCCCGGGCCATCGTCGCCTCGCTCACCGACGAAGAGGGCAGACTCTCGGTGCTCACCCTGTCCCAGCAGGTGGAGGACTTCATCCGGGAGTCGATCCAGAAGAGCGATCAGGGGGTCTATCTCAACCTGGAGCCCAACCTGGCCCAGCGGGTGATCGAGGCGGCCCAGGCCCTGGCGGAGAAGGTGACCGGCGAGGGCTACCAGCCCATCATCCTCTGCACCCCCATCGTCCGCCGCCACCTGCGGCATCTGCTGGAGCGTTTCCTGCCCCAGGCCATCGTCTTGTCCAACAACGAGCTGCCCCACCAGATCCAGATCCGCGCCCTGGGCACCGTCGAGGTCAACGCCAAGAAGTGAGCCAGGTGCCAGGGGAGAAAAATGGGAGGCGGGAGGAGAAAATCTGTCGTGGTGGCTGGCTTTCGTGTTACAATCCCTGGGCGTTACCAAAAGTGTACGGGCCTGGCCGTCTGGGCCGCCCCTGACCCCTGTTTTCTGACCCCTGTCTCCTGATATGCGTATTCAACGATTCGAGGCCAAGGACACTCAGACCGCCATGACCATGGTCAAGAGGGAGCTGGGGGCCGAGGCGGTCATCCTGGCCACCCGTTCCCTGCCCCCGGCCGAGGCGGGCGGCAGGCCGCGCATCGAGGTGGTGGCGGCCATGGATTATGACTTGGAGGGCGAATCGGACCCGGTCCCGCCGCCAGTTGCGGGGTACGGTTATCAGACCGTGCGCCGCAAGGCCCAGCCCCTCCCGTCCCCGGCCGCGGGGCCGACCCCAGCTGCCCCACCCCCCGGCGAGGCCTTGCCGCGCCTGGAGTCCCACGACCTGCGGCGGCGGTTCTCCGAGCTGATGCGGCAGGAGGCGGATAAGGCCCCGGTGCGCCTTAGGCCTGGCGAGACCCCGCTTTCCTCGGCCAAGACCAAGGCTCGGCCGCTCGATCCGGAGGAGGTGCGACGCTGGCGGGATCAGGTGGTCGATACCATCCAGGTGGAGCAGCCGGTGGCGAGTCAAGAGGTCGGGGGCGGCCCGGCTTATATCGCCCTGGTGGGCGCCACCGGGGTGGGCAAGACCACCACCGCCGCCAAGCTGGCCGCCTGGCAGGCCTTGCGCCAGGGGCGCAAGGTGGCGTTGCTGTCCATGGACTGCTACCGCATCGGGGCCACCGACCAGCTCCGCACCTACGCCCAGATCATGCGCCTGCCCTGCGAGATTGTTCTCCGTCGGCAAGACCTGGCCCGGGCCCTGGAGCGCCACCTGGACAAGGAGGTGATCGTCATCGACACCGCCGGCAGGAGCCCCTACGACGGGCGGCACATCCAGGAGTTGGGCGAGTGGTTCGCCCCCCACCCGGAGATCAAGCCCCATCTGGTCTTGAGCGCCACCGCCAAGAAGGAGGACTTGCAGGCCACCCTGGAGTCCTACGTCCGGCTGGCGGCCCGCAATCTGATCCTGACCAAGCTGGACGAGACCAGGGCCTACGCCGCCCTTTGCCAGCAGGTGGCGGCCTCGGGCCTGGGGGTGGCTTATCTCGCCACCGGTCAGCGGGTGCCGGAGGATTTTCTGGCCGCCACCAAGGAAGGCCTCGAAACCCTGTTCAAGCAGGGCTGGACGGCGGCGGTCAAGACCTGGGAGCCGGACCGCCGGCGCCCGGAGGAGGAG
>JAJYJA010000141.1 GCA_021789795.1 Deltaproteobacteria bacterium
CTTGGTTTTGTTTTGCTGGATACAAAACTATACCATGGAGTGCCATGAAGCTCAATTATTTCAATGTGTTATTGTAAAATTTACTGCTAACAGCTGCCTCTTTCATTTTGCAAGAGGCTCATTTGTTAAATTATAACTATTTGTACTGTCGTTGTCATTACTTTTTGTAAGTGACGAACTCGCATGCCATTCCGTTCTCATAATCGGGCGCTCAAGGTAGGGACGGATTCCACCCTTCTAACTTATTTAATGCCATGACCTCAATTCACTCCTCACCTCACCATCACCTATCACCCCCTTTAGCCTTCCCCCTTGATCTCCTTTTGCCATGCCGAAAATTCCGAGGGACGAATGCCAAACCGTATTACATTCCCCTCGTGCAGACCTGCAAATTCTTCCAGAACAAGTTTCGCAAATTTTTCCTGATCCGCAGCCGGTATTCTCGATGAGATAATGGCCATGATTGCTTTCTGGTCGGGTGATTGCCGCTCAAGAATAATCGCCTTTACTGCCTCGCTTAGTGTCTGGCGGTAGCGTAAACGGAAGGTGTCTGGCGGCACCAGTTCGCGGCGCACAGCCAGATACTGCTGACAGGAACGTTCATAGGACCAGGCGAAGAGATCGCGCAGCAGTTCGATCCGATTCAGTTCATACACCCCCAGCATGGCATCGATATAGACACGTTCCGGGACGTCGATAAACGAAAGCGGGCAGAGATTGTGCCGAATCAGAGGGATGTTAGCGGCAAGCCGTGAGACACGCTTGTTCACATCCTCGAACGGCTGTAGGTAGGGAAGATGGACCATCACGAAAAAAGATTGTTCAAAGGGATCGCGTATCTCCTGGGCCATGGAGAGGATAATCCTGAACAGTTCATCAATCCTTTGCGGCATGGCGATCGGCATGTAGACACTCCCCCCAATCTCCACCGGCCGGTTACGAATCCGGCCGCAGGCGCGCCGGTCCGCTAAAAGACCATCGGAGAGAAGCGCATGCAGACTGAAAATGGTGTAGGGGGTGAAATCAACAAGGTCATTCTCGTTTACCAGCAGTTCTATGGCCGCCTTGTGGTTAAGGATCATCTGAGTCTCCAGGGCGTCCTTTCCTTCCGCAGCCTGGCCAAACTCAATCAGGCGCTCGGTGTCGAGCCGACTGTAGGTATTTCCTTCCAGTCGTGAAGAGGCCCACGACAGGTCGATCAGCAGCCGGTTCATGATATTGTGGGCAAATGTACCTGCTGGAAATGCGCCATCGGCTGGTGTGCCGAGGACGTGAAGCTGCTTCCTCAGTTCCTCTGGCAGATATGAGGTCTCGTTAGGATAGTATGCTTCCAGGAAGCCCTGATTGTAGCCAATGGGGGTTCTCAGTTGTCGGGGCAGACGGATGTGTTCCCTGATCTCTTTCCCCTCGGTTGAAATTGGGATATACCCATCTCCGCCAGTTTCTGCCAAAAAAGCCGAGATGCCTGCCTTGACATTTTCAGTTCCCGGTGCCGACCGGTACCGCACACCCCGTTGCTTTCCCTCCCTGCTGAGCCTGCCTTCCGCGACGAATTGGGCAAGACGACGCTGAAGGCTTCGTCGGCTGATAGCGTCGTCTTCAACACTTGCGTGAAGGGCGTCCATGCCAATCCCGTCTGCGTGGCGTTTTATCTCCTCAAGGATGCGACGATCTATCTCAGTAGCTATTTTTTTCGGCATGAACTTTTCCCTCAATATCCGTGGGTTATTTCTGGTGGCACATTTATAGTACTCTATTGGCGCAATATGTCAATTATGCGCCAATAGAATGGCGCATTTTTTGTGGAGTCAAGTGCCGCTGGCTACGACCTCTGCCTGGATAATTTAGCCAAGAGCGATTTCCAATATGGTCAATCCCTTGATGGATTGGCAGGCACAGGTCATCCCCCCAGAAAATAGAGTATAGACCGACACCATGACGGTGTCGGCGCAATTTAAGGGGATGGAACTCGCCCAATGCAACAAATCATAGCTTCACTTGCCAACAAGCACGGCCTCACCAGGGCCGAGATCATGGCGGAGATCGAGGACGTCTTCGCCGCCCAGCTCTCAGAGTGGTATCGCCTGCCGGTGATGGCCTTCTTTCGCGATGATCTGCGCCTGGAGGCCGTGGTCTACAACAACTCGGGCGGGGTGATTATGCAACGCCTTGTCGATCTGTCTGAGATAAGGGGCAGGGGCACGCTCAGACGGCAGCTCATGACGAACCTGGCCAAGGCGGTGGTGATAAAGCAGGCCGTCCGCTACAAGTGCTTTGAACGGGAGCTGTTGTGGGGGAAGGTCACCGCCTGCGATCCCGAGCAGGCGCTCTACATCGAGACCGAAATCATTCCCGGCGAACGGGTGACTGCCATCTGTCCCGTAAACCGGGTCGGGATGCACGAGCGGCATGCGGGCGGTTTTGTCATCGGCAGCAAGCGGGCCTTTCATCTGCGCCGGGTGGAATTGGTGCTGCTGCATGACACGCCCCGGCTCAAGGTCGTGGTGGACAGGGTTTCCAAGACCCTGGTCGAGAACCTACTCAGGAATCAGCTCGGGCCTGACGGGGATACAGTCAAGCTCAGCTGCGTCAAACGTTATGTGGGTCACAAGAGCCTGGTGCTGGCCACGAAACACCTGCCCAAGGCAGCCATCCTCGCCGTGGACCGGGAGTTGAAAGAACGCCTGCAAGTCCAGGTCGTCGCTTCCCTGCCGTGACCATGCTAGGCAAAGGCAGAAAGCAGCAAGAGCCCTGGACCCACATCGGCACCGGCGTCCATCTCGATCACCCGAACACCATCCTGGAGCTTGGCTTTCCCGACAGCTACCGCAAGGGGCATTTCTGGTGCTTCGGCACCACCCGGGTCGGCAAGACCAGGGTCATGGAGCACATCATCGAGCAGGACATCAGGAAGGGTTATTCCGTGGTGGCCATCGACCCCAAGGGTGACATCGAGCTGTTCTCGAAGATCACCCAGCTCGCCATCGACACCGGCCGCCAGCACGACCTGATGCTCATCACCCCCATCTTCCCGCAGTACAGCGCCATCCTCGATCCGCTCTCGTCCTACTACATGCCGGAAGAGCTGGTGGCCCACATCACCGCCGGGGTGGCGGTGGGCCGGGAACCGTACTTCTTCGGCGTCGCCTACGAGGTGAGCCTGGTCGTGGTTCAAGCCCTGATCCTGCTGGCCGAGATCGCCGGCACGCCGCCATCGTTTAATCTCAACGACATCAAGAACCACATCAGCCACCAGGACCTGGAGAAGCTGAAGGAAAAGATCGACTACATCGACACCCCGGAGGCGGAGCAGCTCGCTAGGGACATGCAGAAGATCCTCTCTACGCCTGCGGATTATTACTCCAAGGTGGCAAGCTCGCTGCGGGTGGCGCTCACCGAACTGACCTCCGGCAACGTCGGCAAGATTATCGGCAAGGCGGACGAGAACCGCTTCATCAAGCGCCTGGAGGAGGGCAAGGGTATCATCATGGTGGTGCAGCTAGGCTCGCTCCTCACCAAGCGGGCCGCCTATACGGCCGGCAAGGTCATCATCTCCATGATCCAGGCCTTTGTCGGCCGGGTCTACTCCAGCGGCAGAAACGTCACCCCGCCCCTGGTACTGCATATCGACGAGGCCCAGTCGGTGCTCTATCAAGGCATCGAAGACCTGTTCGCCAAGGCCGGCGGGGCCGGGGTCTTCATCCACGGCTATTGCCAGTCCATCAGCCAGTTGTACGCCGAGGTCAACGAAGACCGGGCCAACACCATCCTCGACAACTGCAACACCAAGCTCTTCATGCGGGTGCCGGACGCCAACACGGCAAGCTACGTCTCCGAGCATCTCGGCGAGGAACGGCGCTTCTCGCCCATCATCTCCCTGGGTGGCGGGCTGTCGATCCGAGAGACCGAGGAGGTGCGGATCAAGCATACCGAGGTGCTGAACATGGCGCCCCGCGAACTGTTCCTGAACACCTACTCCGGCACCTACAAGGGCAAGACCGCCACCGTGGAGCCGGGATCGCTCCGGGTCGCCTTCCCTGATCTGGCCAAAGAGACCAAGGGCCGGGCGATGAATCAGGATGCCGACAGCCGGTGATGGCGCTTGGGCTTGACGAATTGCTGGCGGCGGCACCGTGGGGCTGGATACTGATCGGTTTGGCCATGGGGCTGGTCTTGGTGGCGGCCCTGATGCTTGCAGGGAAAAAGGCTCCGCCGCCAGTAGTGGTGAAGGAGATCCAGCTGAGTGACCTTTCGGCGCTCTGGACCAAGGACGGTAATGTCAAGACGATCCATATTTCAAAGCTGTCGCCCTTGTGGCGGGATGAACGGATCATCGCCAAGGAAAAGGAGGTGCCACTGCCCATTCATCCAAGGGCCGCGGCCTTTCGGGATAAGCTTCAGCACTGGGCCTGGTTCGGGAAATTCCCCCAACAACGGGCGGTGTGCATCCAGCTTTTGGCCCTGCTTGACCGGGAGGGCCATTGTCCGTCCGTGGTCAACTTGCCGCGCGATGTCGAGGGGAGTTGGGATGAGAACACCTTTCGGATTCTGGCCAAGACCACGCTGCTCGACCATTCGCTGAACGTAGCCGAGCAGGTGGTGCGGCTGCTTTCGGAGAGCAAGGCCTGGCATGTCATTCCCGACACCATGATCGCCGCCCTGGCCCACGACTTGGGCAAACTCGCATCCCTGCGGGGGTATCTCTATTCCCTGGGGGAACATCCCCTGACGGCGGAGCGCCCCTTGGCCGGGATGCCGGAGTTCAACGCCCTGCCGAAGAAAAATGAGATCCTGCGGGCGATCAGGCTCCACCACAAGATGCCAGACGGCCTCCTGGGCAAGACCTTGAAGAAGGCGGATCAACTGGCCCGGCAGCAGGAACTTGAGGCGGTGGTGATAGCGGAGAGCACTCGAAAGGCAAGCGAGACCTTGCCGCCGGCATCGGCTGGAGAGGAGGAACCCTCAGTTCCCGATCCGTTCCCTAAGCCGCTGCCTTTACCTATATCGGCGATCCATGGCGGACCTGCCGCCGCCTGGCAAGCGCAGGCCGACATCTACGGTGAGACCGGGGAGGGCAGTCAGACGGCCACTCCCGACGAGGCACCCAGGCTCATGGATATATCCGCCTGGTTCGATGCCGCGCAGTTCCTGGAGGGGCTTAAAACTTACATCAACAAGATGTATGGCCGCCGTTTCCTGGCCTTCTCCATGGCGGACGGGGTAGTCTACTTTCAGGTCAAGGCGCTGGAGGAGGTGGCGAGAAGGCAGGCGGAACGGGCCGGTTGTATGGAGATCGCCACCATGGCCCAAAGGGATCTGACCATGCGCCAGGTGCTGTTCACCATCGTCCACCACCTGCGGGTGGAGCACGAGGTCATCGCCAGGGGGCTGATCAAGGATACTTTCTTTGGCGGCTACTTCAGAGTGACCAGAAAGATCGGCAAACCCATCAAGGGCTACTACACCCCGTTCCACGCCGAGGTCTTCGGCTCCATCGCCGAGATGGAACAGGCCAAGCCCGCCATGCTGCGGGACATCCAGAAGGTCAGCCCCTATCTCGACAATAACGACACGGAGTAGCGCTCAATGGTGGCAGGCAGGGAAAGTAGGGGGCCAAACGACACCAACGCCCAGATCATCACCACCGACAGCGGCAGGATCTACAAGCCCAAGGACCTCTTGAGCGCCATCTCGGAGATCCAGCAATTCTACGTCATCGAGAGCAAGGGCCAGAACATCCCCGCCGAGTTCCTCACCCTGGAACGGGCCTTGGATTTCTTCAAGATCGGCATCAAGAGCGGCTTTCACGAGGGGCTGGCGCTGGCGTTGCTCTTCCCGATCTTCCACTTCTACCTCTTTCCCTTCGTCTTCCAGCGGCTTGACCTCGTGAGCCACATCCTGTTCGCCGGCATACCCTATCTGGCACTCATCATCAACACCCTGATGTGCTGCTACATCAGCCGCTACTTCATCGGCAACATCACCCGCAAGGCCATCAACGCCCTGCTCACCGGCCGGGCCATGGCCCTCTTGGTCAAGGCCTTTCTGCTGTACGTCATCTACATGATCCTCTTCCGAATCAGCACCCCGGAAAATATCTGGAAGGTGGCGGTTCAACTCGGGTCCAGGGCCGAGAAAATATACTATGGGTTCTTCGAGATCAAACCACACCTGCTGCCGGTGGCCACCGAAAGCGCCATCCTCATGGCAGTGGCGGCCATAGTCCCCTATGGCTCGGTCTATTTCCTGGACCTCTGGCACCGCCGCCGGATCAAACATAACGCGAAGATCATTTCCGCATAACCACGAACAAGGAGCGAC
>JAJYJA010000142.1 GCA_021789795.1 Deltaproteobacteria bacterium
CGGTTTACTACCGCGACGGCTTAAGCGAGGCCCAGTGCTGGGGGTTGCTGGAACAAGACCTGGACGCGGCGGAAGGGGCGGTGAACGAGGCGGTTAACGTGCCCCTCAACCAGAACCAGTTCGACGCCCTGGTCTCCTTTGCCTTCAACGTCGGCAACGGCGCCTTCCACGGCAGCACCCTGCTCAAGCTGTTGAACCAGGGCCAACACGACCAGGTGCCGGCTCAACTCGAACGCTGGACGCGCATCAACGGCCAGGTGGTCACGGGCCTGGTCAACCGCCGCCGCCAGGAGATCGAGCTGTGGAACAGCCCGGAAGAGGCCTAACCCAAACAGCCTCGCCCATATCCGTCTCCACCTCGCCGCCCGGCGTGCCAGCTCAACTTCCGGGCCGCCGGCGGGCCAAAACTGCGCCCCGAGAACTGGGCCTGGCCATGTTCCTCTTCCTTGCCCTTGCCGCCACCGGGCTGGCCGCCGAACTCCCCCAATTCGAGGTCTATCCGCCCTGGGTGCGGCCCGGCCCCCAGACGGTGGTCAGGCTGCACCTGGCAAACGGCATCGAGGCCGGCGGCCTCTTTCTGCGGCTGACCAAGACCGGCGGCCCGGACCAGACGGCCTCCGCGGTCATTGACCTGCCCATTGCCAGCGATCAGGCGCGGCGGGGGCTTATCGAGGTCAAGGTTGCCTCCCTGGCCAGGGGCCAATACCAGACCGAGCTGGTCGCTGGGGATGGGCTTACCATTGCCCGAGGCCAACGGCTGATGGCCGGCGCGGCGGCGGCCCCGGAGATCGAGACCATCCTGCCCAAGGTCAGCTATCCCACCAGTCGCGGCTACGACCTCGAACTGCTGGGCGACGACACCCTGGCCCGGTTTAAGGCCAGCGAACTCGGCCTCAGGATCAACGGCGTCCTGGTGCCGGTGGCCAAGGCGATAACCGACCATAAGGGCGGACTGACCGCCGAGGCCTGCGGCGGTCTCTGGCCGTGCCTGATCCAGAACTGGCGCACCCTGCACGTTTACGGCCTTTCCCTGCAAGGCCGGCACCTGCACCGACCGCTGACGATCAGCGTCGAGGCCGATCAGCTCCTCTCCCAGCCCCGGCCACTCACCCTCTCCTGCGTCAGTCGCTCCGTACCCATCGCCATCTCCTTCCTGGCCCTGGCCCTGAGCGCCGCCGGGGTGGTCATCCTAAGCGGCCCGATCGCCAGACGGATTACCATCCAGGGCCGGGCCTGCACCGTCACCGAGTTCCTGCTCGCCGACCCCCGCACCAAGTCCTACAGCCTATCCAAGTTCCAACTCCTTCTCTGGCTCGCCGCCTCGGTCATGGCCTACTCCTACCTCTCGGTCTGCCAGTTCCTGGTGCAGTGGCGCTGGGTATTGCCCGAGGTGCCGGACGGGCTACCCGCCCTCCTGGGACTCGCCACCACCACCGCCGCCCTGTCGATCGGCGCCACCGGTTTTAAGGGCAGCAAGGGGGCCGGGGCGATCGGGCCGACGTTCGGGGACTTCATCACCAACGGCGGGGTCTTCGCCCCGGAGAGGCTGCAATTCTTTCTCTGGACGCTGATCGGGGCGATCGGCTTTGTGGCCGCCACCTTGAGCCAAGACCCGGCCACCGCCGACTCCTTAGCCGAGATCCCCCAAAACTTCGCCCCCCTGATGGGCGCCAGCTCCCTGGGCTACCTGGCCGGCAAGTTCGCCCGCAAGCCGGGGCCGGTGCTCAAGGCGGTACGGCCCGCCGCCGACGGGATCGTGATCGCGGGCGAAAACCTGGCGCGTGCCGCCCGGGTGGAGATCAACGGCGAGCAGATCCCCTCGGGCCAGATCAGCCCCAACTCCGATCAACCGGGGGAGACGGAGTTCGTTACCGAACTAACCGTGCGGCTCGACAAGCCCCCCGCGCCCCCGGCGGGCAAGGAGAACCTGCTCAAGGTCGCCAACCCCGACGGCCAGTGCGCCGAACGGGCCTTCTCGACGGCCCTGCTTACGGCCGCACCCCAGGCCGAGGACGGCCCACCGTCCGTCGGATGAGCCCAAAACACCCTGCAGGCCAGACCGGATGCACCCCGACCAGATCCTAGAGCTGATCCGCGCCCGCAACGGTGGCCGGCCCGCCCCGGAGGGGATCAAGATCATCAGCGACACCACGGATTTCTTCAAGGTTAACTACCAGGACGTGATCCTCCTGGGCGAGGCCCCGTTCTGGGTCAAACGCTACGAGAAGGAGGGCCGCTTCGGCCTGGACGACGAGCCCAAGTACTGGGTGAGGCGGGCCATCGACCTGCGCGACGGCTCGACCAAGATCCTGAAGCTGGTCTTCCACGAGGAGTTCGTCAGCCGGATCGGGGACTTGTCCTTCGCCTGCTTCCGCAGCCCCAGAAAGGAGGCGCGCATCCTGCGCTTGGTGGCCGGGCATCCCAACTTCATGCACGGGCAGGGCATTCCTGACCAGGTCGGCAACGAGGTGCGGGTACTGGAGTTCATCCCCGGCCAGCGCTTAGACGAGCTGGTGGCCCGGCACGATGACCAGGATCACCACCACTACTTCCATCAGACCTTTCCCGGCCTGCTCGACCTGTTCATCACCATGACCGAGGCTATCAACTTCCTGCACCAACATGGAGAAAAACATGGGGATATAAGGAGGGATCATCTCCTCTGGGACCGGGAGCGGCAGGTGGGACGTTGGATCGACTTCGATTACAACTACCGCCACGGCGAGTCGCGGTTCGGCTTCGACCTCCTGGGCCTGGGCAACATCCTCATCTACCTGGCCGGGCAGGGTGACGTGCTGGTGGCCGACCTGCACCGGGACCGGCGGGCGCTGTTCGACACCCTCTGGGGCGAGGACTTAAACATCTCCTACCACAACCGGGTGGCCAACCTGCAAAAGATCTTCCCCTACCTCCCGGAGTCGCTAAACTACATCCTGCTCCACTTCTCGCGGGGGGCGCAAATCTTCTACGACTCGACCAGCCAGATGCTGGACGACCTGGCCCGGGCCCGGGCCGACCTCAAAACGCTGACCGGGAGGTAAGACATGGACACCGAAACCCAGGGCGACCTTTCCCGACGCGACCGCGAACGCCATCTGCTGGCGGCGGTGGACGAATCCGACAACTCCAGGCGGGCGGTGATGTACCTGGCGGACTTCTTCTCCGGGGCCAGGGACGTGTTCATTACCCTGCTCTCCATCCTGCCGGAACCGGAGGAGGATTTTTTCCCCAGCGACGAGGCCCGTCTCGCCTGGCGCGACGACAAAAAGCGGCAGATGGAGGCGGTGCTGGCCTCCTACCGGAACATCCTGCTGACCGCCGGTTTCAGTGCAGAGCAGGTGACCGCCCGCCTGGAGATTAAGGCCTGCCCCTCGGTGGCCGACGCCATCTTGGAAGAACAGGCCCGCCTGCGCTCGTGCATCGTGGTGGTGGGCCGCCGGGGCATCTCCCATCACCAGGAGTTCGTCTTCGGCTCCACCTCCAACAAGATCCTGCACCAAGCCAAGAACTGCGCGGTATTGGTAGTCGAATAACCCTTGCCTCTGGTAAGCCCTGCCTATAAATTTCCTTTGCGTTCTCCGGGCGTTTGCGCTTTATTATCCGCCAATGGCCGCCCGCAAACCGACGGCCCCTCATCACCCAAAACACCGGAGCCGTCATGCGCAAACGCCACTTACCCGCCGCCCTAGTCTGCCTCATCGCCCTTTTCCTCGCCGCCGCCCAGCCCCTGTGGGCCAAGGTCTATCAGACCGTTGACCAGTCCTTGAGCCTGCCGGTGGCCCCGCTGGCGGTCGCCGTCTCCGGGGACGGCAACGTCACCTTCGTCCTGGGCCCGGACGGCAAGGTGCTGGTTTCCACCAAGGCGGGGGAGCGGGATGAAATCACCATCGGCAAGGACTTCGACCAGATCGCCACCACCTTCACCGGCGACAAGATCGTGGTCAGCAGCCGCAAGACCAAGCAGTTGCAGTCGATCTACGTCGATTTCCTAAAACACCTGACCACCGACGGTTCGCCCTTCCTGGGCAACGACAAGGCCCCCCTGGTGCTGGTCTCCTTCAGCGACTTCCAGTGCCCGCACTGCGCCAAGCTGGGGGCGGTGTACCAGCAGCTCCTGGAGAAATATCCCAACTCCCTAAAAATCGTCTACAAGTACTTCCCCCTGCCCAACCACCAGTTCTCGGGCCTGGCGGCGGTGGCGGCGGTGGCGGCCGGCAAGCAGGGTAAATTCTGGCAGTATCACGACCTGATCTACGCCAACTTCGACAGCCTGACCCCGGAGAAGATCAACCAGTTCGCCGAGAAGCTGGGATTAAACATGCCGCAGTTCCAGAAGGACATGAACAGCCAGGAGGCCAAGGACCGGGTGATCCGCGACCTGGAGGAGGGCCGGGCCGCCGGGGTGCTCGGCACCCCCACCCTCTTCTTGAATGGCCGCATGGTCCGGGATCACTCCCTGGCGGGAATCGAGAAGATGATCGACGAAACCAGGAAGAAGTGAGCGCCACCCGCCCCAGCCGCCGGGAGCTGGAGTTCTCCGATCCGGCCCAGATCGCCGTCCTCTACGGCCCCCAGAACCAGAACCTGACCGGCATCGAGCATGGCGTCGGGGTGCAAATTCACGCCCGGGGCGCCAGGTTGACCATCGAGGGGCCGGAGCACGGCGTCGAGCTGGCGGCGAGCCTGCTGGCGCAACTGGCGGAACTCATCAAGTCCGGATACCCCCTCTACCCCGCCGACATCGCCTACGGCATCCGGGTACTGGAGAAGCAGCCCCGGGCGGTGCTCAAGGACATCTTCCTCGACCAGGTCTTCATCACCGGCAACAAGCGGGTCATCTCCCCCAAGAGCCTGAACCAGAAGGCCTATATCGAGGCGATCCGCAACCACGACATCGTCTTCGGCACCGGCCCGGCGGGCACCGGCAAGACCTACCTGGCGGTGGCGATGGCGGTGGCCGCCTACAGCAAGCACCAGGTGCGCTCCATCATCCTCACCCGGCCGGCGGTGGAGGCGGGCGAGAAGCTGGGCTTTCTGCCCGGCGACCTGGCGGAGAAGATCAACCCCTATCTCCGGCCCCTGCACGACGCCCTAAACGACATGCTGGGCCGGGAGAAGGCGGTGGCCCTGATCGAGGAGGAGAGCATCGAGATCGCGCCGCTCGCCTTCATGCGGGGCCGCACCTTGAACAACGCCTTCGTCATCCTGGACGAGGCTCAGAACACCACCCGGGAGCAGATGCAGATGTTTTTGACCCGGCTGGGCTTCAACTCCAAGGCGGTGATCACCGGCGACCTGACCCAGATCGACCTGCCCGGCAAGGGCCAGTCCGGCCTGCGGCACGCCACCCGGATACTGAAGGACATCCCCGGCATCGCCTTCAGCCGCTTCTCGGAGGCGGACGTGGTGCGCCACCACCTTGTGCAGGCCATCATCCGGGCCTACGAGTCGGAAAACAAGAGGGGCGGACGTGACGACCACTGACGCCCAGGGCAGGCCCCGGCCCTTCCGGGCGCGCTAGCCATGCCGGTACGAATCCGCGCCCAGGGCCGGATCAGCCCGGCCATCGACCTGGAAAAGCTGCGGAGCACCGCCCTCCGCCTGCTGCGGCTGACCGGCCAGCGGGAAGGCGAGCTCAGCATCCTCTTGGTCAACGACCAGGAGATGCGGGAGTTAAACCGGCACTACCGCAAGCAGGACAAGCCGACCAACGTCCTCTCCTTCCCCATGCGGGAGACGGGCGTCCCGGACAGCGGCCTGCTGGGCGACATCGTCATCTCCGCCGACACCGCCCGCCGGGAGGCCAGGGAGCTCAAGGTGCCGCCGGGCCAACGCCTCTCCTGGCTCCTGATCCACGGCCTCCTGCACCTCCTGGGGCTCGACCACGAGCGCTCGGAGGAGGAGGCCCGCCGCATGGCCGACCAGGAGCAGGGGCTGCAACAACGATTACAGCAACTAGAGAGGAGGCCGACCATGCCCAGACTAGCAATCAACATCGATCACGTGGCCACCCTGCGGCAGGCCCGGGGCGGCCACGAGCCCGACCCGGTGCTGGCGGCGGGGATCTGCGAGCTGGCGGGTGCCTGCGGTATCGTCGTCCACCTGCGGGAAGACCGGCGCCACATCCAGGACCGCGACCTGCGGCTGTTAAGGGAAACGGTGAAGACCAAGCTGAACCTAGAGATGGCCGCCACCCCGGAAATCGTGGCCATCGCC
>JAJYJA010000143.1 GCA_021789795.1 Deltaproteobacteria bacterium
GGCATCTACTGGGAACCGTAACTATTCAGCCGCGCCCCAGATGCGCGAAACCCAGCCGGCGAGCTATACTTTCGGTATGTGAGCCGGCTGGTGACAAAGCAGATGGGGTGCGGCTGGATAGTTACCATCTTTCGCAAGCTTTCCGCCGCGGAACCGTGGCCGTTCCTGGCGCCTGCCTTGACATTCCCGGCCAATGACGATATATCAACCACTAGCCGCAGGACATAAGCGGCTCGATCCCGCAACCACTCCAACCACTTAACGACCCATGACCACCGGCCCCCTGCCTCCCTATATCCTGGCATTGCAAGACCGTGCCGCCTTCCCGCATCCGGTGGACGAGGTGCGGCTGGTGCAGACCCACATCTCCTATGTCTTGCTTGCCGGCGATTTTGCCTACAAGATCAAAAAGCCGGTGAATTTCGGGTTTCTCGACTTCACCACCCTCGCCCAGCGCCGCCACTTCTGCGAGGAAGAGCTGCGGTTGAACCGTCGGCTCTGCCCCGAGCTCTACCTGGCGGTAGAGCCGATAACTCAAGACGGGGAGGGCATTTGTCTAAACGGCCAGGGCCCGGCCATCGAGTACTGCCTCAAGATGGCCCGGATGCCGGAGGAGCGGATGATGGGGGCGGTGATCCGCAAGGGTGAACTGACCCGCGCCCTGCTGGACGGGATCGTCGATCTCCTGGTGCCCTTCTACCGGCAGGCGGAGTCCGGGGCGGAGATCACCGCCTTTGGCCGGCCCGAGGCGGTGGCGGTCAACGTGCGCGAGAACTTCGAGCAGACCCGCTCCTTCGTGGGCGGCCCGGCCTTGAGCCCGGCCCAGTTCGAGACCATCAGCCGCTACGCCCTTAATTTTCTGGGCCGGGAGGAGCTGTTCGCCGCCCGAATGGCGGCGGGCCGCATCCGCGACTGCCACGGCGACCTCTACTCCGCCAACATCTGCCTGGCGGCGCGGACGTATATCTACGACTGCATCGAGTTCAACCAGCGGTTCCGCTACTGCGACGTGGCCAGCGACGTGGCCTTCCTGGCCATGGACCTGGATTTCCACCACCTTCCCGAGCTGTCCCACTACTTCATCGCCCGCTTTAGCGAGCGCTCCGCCGACCCCGGCCTCGCGACCATGCTCGACTTCTACAAGTGCTACCGGGCCTACGTGCGGGGCAAGATCGGGCTGTTCACCGCCCACGCCCCGGAGGTGGAGCCGGCGGTAAAGGCCGCCTCCCTGGAGGGGGCGAAACGTTATTTTGCCCTGGCCACGAGCTATGCCCAAGACGCCGCCTAGACTCTACATTTTCTTCGGGCTCATCGCCTCCGGCAAGAGCACCCTGGCCGCAGCCTGGTCTGCCCGGCAGGGGGCGCTTTATCTCAACTCCGACCGGGTGCGCAAGGAGCTCTCGGGCCTCGACCCCACCGCCCCCCGGCGGGAATCGTTTGCGGCCGGGATCTACACCCCCGAGTTCTCGCGCCGCACCTACGACGCCCTGCTCGCCGGGGCCAGGGAGGCCTTGCGGCAGGGGCGGGAGGTGGCTCTGGACGGCTCCTATCAGAGCCGGGCGGAGCGGGAGCGGGTCCTGGCCCTGGCCCGCGAGCTGGCGGTGGATTGCCGGTTTATCCTCTGCCGCTGCCCGGAGGCCTTGCTTAAGGAACGGATGGCCGAGCGGCAGCGGGACCCGGCGGCGGTCTCCGACGGCCGCTGGGAGATCTATCTTGAGCAGAAGGAGCGCTTCGAGGCCGCGGACGAGCTGGCGGCCCAAGGCCTGCTCGTTATCGACACCGAGGCCCCGGTCGCGGCCCTGCTTGACCTGCTCGCTGAAAGGCTGGCCGCCGCCCGTCCGGCGATCACCCCCCCAACGCCTAAGTCTCTGAAAGAGGAGTCAAACCACCATATCCCACCTGTAAGGAGCACGACCGCCATGTACAACCGGATGTATCTGCTGCGATTCCCCAAGGAGACCATCGATCAGCCCATCATCTGCAACCTGGTCAAACATTACGACATCGAGTTCAACATCCTGAAGGCGGATATCTTTCTGCAACAGGACGGGGTGATGGTGCTGGAGTTGTCCGGCCACAAGAAGAACGTCCAGGCCGGGATAAATTACTTAAAGAAACTGGGGGTGAAGGTGGAGACCCTGGCCACGGTGGTCAGCCGGGACGAGGAGAGCTGCTTCCAGTGCGGGGCCTGCACCGGCATCTGCGCCCCCGGCGCCCTGGCCATCAAACGCCCGGAGATGGCGGTGCTTTTCGATCCCGAAAAGTGCTCCGGCTGCGGCCTGTGTGTCACCGTCTGCCCGGTGCGGGCGATGAGTATCTCCCTGGACCCCGAGTCCATCGTCCGGGCCTAAGTCGTTGCGGGCCGAGCAGAGGGGTTGATCGGGAAAACCATGCGGCAGATAGAGACCATCATCGAGCCTGGCGACTGTCTGGAGGTGCTTAATGGCTATCCCGACGATTTCTTCAACCTGATCGTCACCTCTCCGCCTTACGCCGACAGCCGGAGCAAGACCTATGGCGGCATCAAGCCGGACGAGTATGTTGAATGGTTTTTGCCGAGGGCCAAGGAATTCCTCCGGGTTTTGAAGCCGGACGGCACCTTTATCCTCAACATCAAGGAGAAGGCGGTCGCCGGGGAAAGGCACACCTACGTCCTGGAACTGATTCTGGCCTTAAGGCAACAAGGCTGGCTGTGGACGGAAGAGTTCGTCTGGCACAAGAAGAATTGTTTCCCCGGCAAATGGCCCAACCGTTTCCGGGACGCCTGGGAGCGTTGCTTGCAGTTTAACAAGACGGCAAGATTCAAGATGTATCAAGAGGCGGTCATGGTGCCGATGGGGGATTGGGCCAAGACCAGGTTAAAGAAACTTAGCGATACCGACAAGACCAGGGACGAGTCGAAGGTCAACAGCGGCTTTGGCAAGAATGTTTCCAACTGGCTCGACCGGGAGATGGCCTACCCCACCAACGTGCTGCACTTCGCCACCGAGTGTTACAATAAAAATCACAGCGCGGTGTTTCCAAGAGCCTTGCCCGCTTGGTTCATTAAGTTGTTCACCAAGGAGCACGATTGGGTGCTTGATCCATTCTCAGGTTCTGGAACTACCTCTGAGGTGGCGCAACAAGCAAAAAGAAATTCGGTGGGAATAGAGCTGCTGACTGAATATTGTGATCTTGTCCGTGAACGAACCAAAAATTATCAGTTGAGGCTCTGCGAGCAACAGGATGAATACCGGACAGATAACCCAGGAGAAGATAGCAGCGTATGTCGAACAGCATATTCCGCTGTTTCATCAAAATCGCATCGAAAAATTGAAAAAACTAAAACTGGACGATGTCCTAAAACGCAAGAATCCTTATCTGTTCAAGGTCAAGCATGTCGTCACCGCCGGTGAATTTGTAAAAACCATCCTTGACGCCTTTCTCTCCTCGCAAGAGGAGAGCCTCTTCGGTGGCTTCCTTGAGACACTCGCTATTTACATCTGCCAGGAGGTCTATGGTGGACGCAAGTCGGCAGCGGAAGGCATCGATCTTGAATTCAACCGCGACCACAGCCATTACCTGGTGGCCATAAAATCCGGCCCCAACTGGGGTAATTCCAGCCAGATCAAGCGGATGATCGACAACTTCAAGCAGGCCAAACGTATCCTGGGCACCAACAGCCAGGATGCGAGAAGGGTGGTCGCGGTAAACGGTTGTTGTTACGGGAAGGATAAGGCCGCCGACAAGGGCGATTACTTGAAGTTATGCGGCCAACGCTTCTGGGCCTTTATCTCTGGAGATGACGAGCTGTACGTCGAGTTGATCGAGCCTTTTGGCCATAGGGCAAAAGAGAATAACGATCAATTCTCCGAAGAGTACGCAAAAGTAGTAAATAAATTTTCTCATAAGTTCATCGAGATGTTCTGCGACGCCTCCGGGGCGATCATCTGGGAAAAACTCTTGCAATTGAACTCGGGGGCTGCGGCATGAAGACCATCACCCCCCGCGGCCCGCTTGACTGCCGGGTCACCGTGCCCGGCTCGAAGAGCTTGACCCAGCGGGCCCTGATCGCCGCCGCCCTGGCGGAGGGCGAGAGCGTCCTCCTCGGCCCCCTGGCCAGCGAGGACACCGAGTACACCAGCGCCGCCCTGCGGGTCATGGGGATCGGCATCGACAACCGCGGTCCGGACTGGCGGATTGGCGGCGGTGGCGGGCGGATTGCGACCCCCCCGGAGGCCATCTTCCTGGGCAACAACGGCACCGCCACCCGTTTCCTGACCTCGGTGGCGGCCCTGGGCCGGGGCGAGTTTGCCATCGGCGGCGGCCCCCGGATGGCGGAGCGGCCCATTCAGCCCTTAATCGAGGCCCTAACCGGCTGGGGGGTGCGGATCGAGAGCGTCAACCACACCGGCTGCCCGCCCCTGCGGATCATGGCCGACGGCATCCGGGGCGGTCACACCGTGCTGCCGGAGGGCCGGAGCAGCCAGTACCTCTCCTCCCTGCTGCTGGTGGCCCCCTACGCCCAGACGCCCGCCCGGCTGACGGTGCGGGGCGAGGTGTTGTCCAAGCCCTACGTCACCATGACCCTGGCGGTGATGGCCGCCTTCGGGGTCGAGGCGGCCGCCAGCCGGGGGCTCGACGAGTTCGCCATCCCCCTGGGCCATTATCAGGCGCGGGAGTACCAGATCGAGGGCGACGCCTCCAGCGCCTCCTACTTCTGGGCCGCGGCCGCGGTCACCGGCGGCCGGGTGACGGTGGAAAACGTGCCCGAGCCGTCGTTACAGGGGGATAGCGCCCTGGTGGGGATGCTGGCCCAGATGGGCTGCCGGGTGGAGAAGACCGCGACCGGGATCACGGTGGCCGGGCCGCCGGAGCTTGCCGCCATCGAGGTGGACATGGGCGATTGCCCGGACGTGGCCCCCACCCTGGCGGTGGTGGCGGCCTTCGCCCGGGGCACGACCAGGATCAACAACATCGCCCACCTGCGGATCAAGGAGTGCGACCGGCTGCACGTCATGGCCACCGAACTGGCCAAGCTGGGGGTGAAGACCACGGAGGGCCCGGAGTGGCTGGTAATCGAGGGCGACCCCAGCCGCAGGTCGTTCGCCGGGGCCGAGATCGACCCCCACGACGACCACCGGATCGCCATGTGTTTCGCGGTGGCGGGACTGGCCATCCCTGGGGTGACGGTGCTGGACGAGGGCTGCGTGGTCAAGTCCTTCCCGGACTTCTGGGAAAGATTTTCTCTCCTGGGTTGACGCGGCAAAAAGGCAAGGATGCCCAGGGGTTAAAAATCGTTTGCCGGGAGGGGCGCGGTCTGCTACAACTGTTACACCGTGACAGTTTAAGATCATCCCTGCCGAGCTTGCCACCATGAAGATCCTGATTGCCGACGACGACCGCACCATCCACGCCTCGTTCACCAAGTTTCTGAGCGAACAGGGTAACGAGGTGCACCACGCCTACGACGCCGCCGAGACCCTGCGTTTCGCACTTGAGGAACGGCCCGACCTCATCATCCTCGACATCACCATGCCCTCGGGCGACGGCCGCAACATCTGCCAGAACCTCAAGTCGTCGCCGGAGACGGCGGGGATCAAGATCATCATGCTCACCGCCCGCGAGTCCCAGCACGACCGCACCCTGGGCCTGGAGTTGGGCGCCGACGACTACATCAGCAAGCCCTGCTCCATCCTCTACCTCGACCGGGCCATCACCAAGCTGCTGCGCAAGCAGTAAGCCGCCCTCAAACCAGCCCCGCCGCCAGGAGCATGGCCCAGCCCGCCTCGTCTCCGCCGCCGTCGTAGCCGGTCTGGGCGCGGTGTTGCTCAAGATGGCCGAGCAGCCGGGTGGCCAGCACCTTGCCCAGTTGCACCCCCTCCTGATCGAACGAGTTGATGTTCCAGATAAAGCCCTGCAAGGCGATCTTGGCCTCGTAGATGGCGAGCAACGCCCCCATGGCCAGGGGGGTGAGCCGCTCGCCGATCAGCAGGCAGTTGGGCCGGTTGCCGGGGAAGCGGCGGTTGGGATTGGGATGCCCCTGCCCGGTGGCCAGGGCCAGGGACTGGGCCAGGAGGTTGGCCAGGAGCTTTTCCTGGGAGCTGGTGCCCTGGACCTCCAGATCCTCCCCGAACTGGCTCTCCCGAAAGCCGATGAACTCCACCGGCACCACGCTGGTGCCCTGATGGATGAGCTGGTAGAAGGCGTGCTGACCGTTGGTGCCCGGCT
>JAJYJA010000144.1 GCA_021789795.1 Deltaproteobacteria bacterium
GCGGCAGGCCCGGGGCGGCCACGAGCCCGACCCGGTGCTGGCGGCGGGGATCTGCGAGCTGGCGGGTGCCTGCGGCATCGTCGTCCACCTGCGGGAAGACCGGCGCCACATCCAGGACCGCGACCTGCGGCTGTTAAGGGAAACGGTGAAGACCAAGCTGAACCTAGAGATGGCCGCCACCCCGGAAATCGTGGCCATCGCCCTGGGCATCAAGCCGGAAATGGCCACCTTGGTGCCGGAGAAACGCCAGGAGCTGACCACCGAGGGGGGATTGAACGTGAGCGGCCAGAAGAAGCGGCTGGCCGAGGTGATCCGCCAACTGGGCGAGGCTGGGATCCCGGTCTCGCTGTTCGTCGATCCCGACCCCCGGCAGATCGCGGCGGCGGCGGCGGTGGGCGCCACCTTCGTCGAGCTGCACACCGGCCGCTACTGCGACGCGGCAAACGAGGCGGAACGGGAACGGGAGTTCGAGCTGTTGGCCAGCGGCGCGGCCCAGGCCTACGGGCTGGGGCTCAAGGTCAACGCCGGCCACGGGCTTAACTACCAAAACGTGCAGCCGGTGGCGGCCTTAGAGGAAATCGGGGAGTTGAGCATCGGCCACGCGGTCATGGCCCGGGCCATCCTGGTGGGCCTCGACCAGGCGGTGCGGGAGATGCTGACCCTGGTCAACGGCGCCCGTTAACTGCCAAGGCCTCAACCGGAGGCCCCCTGTTTTTCCTCCGGGGTCATGGTGCGGCAGTGAATCTGCCGGTTCTCCCGGTCGAAGTGGATGACCACCCCGTGCTCATGGCTGGTGAGCAACCTGGTCACCCCGCCGATGGTGATCTTGGCCCCCGGATAGAGGTCGCCGTAAACGTAGATCGCCTCGCTGGCGGCCTGCTCGATCTCGGCCTCCAGCTTCTCCTCCGCCTCGGTCAGTTGATTGACCCGCTCCATGACCCCGGGCAGCATCTGGTTGTACTTCTTAAGCAGGGCCAGTTGCTCGGCGGGGAAGGCGGCGCCCTTCTCCTTCTGCTTGGCCTTGAGCCCGGTGGTGTTGCGGATCAGCTCGTTCATCCGCTCCGCCCACAGCTCCTTCTCTTGGGTTAAGGCCGCCTTCTTCTCCTCCAGGGCCGGATTAACCCCCACACTCAGCTCGGTCTGCACCTCGTCCTCGGAGCCCAGTTCCTTGACGAACACCGATCCCCCCACCACGAACTGGCCGCCCGCCAAGACCCCCTGGCCGCCCAGCACCCGGATGTTGCCGCCCACCATCCCCCGCACCCCGATCATCGACTCGGTGACCGTCAGCTCCCCCTTGACCTCCAAGCGCCCGACGTTGTCGAGAAAGTTGGCCACCACGTTGCCCCAGCACTTGATGACGATCTCGTGGCCGATGGCCCCGCCCTTGATCTCCAGGTTGCCGCCGGCGGTGACCGCCGCCGAGTACTGCAAGCCCTGGCCGATGAAGACGTCGCCCTTACACTTCACCTTGAAGCCGGGCTGCACCGCGCCGTTTACCAGCAACCGCTGGCCGACGAAGGAGATGTTGCCCACGTTGTAGTCCACGTCGCCGCTCACCGTGTGCTCCACCAGCACCGCCGCCTTGCCGTCCACCAGCACGAACTCGCCCTCCACCGCCGCGAACCCCTGACTGCCGTCCGGGGAGACGGTAATGCCCGGCCCGGTCTTGATGGCCAGGTCCTTGCCCGGCTTGGGGCTGATGGTCTCGCCGGTGACCGTGGTGCCCGGCCGCCCTTCGGTTAAGGGGATCTTCTCCAAGAGCAGCTTGTCCTTGGGCACGTTGACGATGGTGTTCAACTCGTGGAAATCCACCTTGTCCTGGTCCGAGCCCTGAGGCTTGGCAGGGTTGACCTGGGCGGCGCCGGCCGGCGGGCCGCCGGGCTTGCCGGCCGGCAGCCCGCCCGGCTTGACGTGGGACTTGATCCGGGCGTTTTCGCCGTTTACCGCCCCCACCCCCCGGGCCACGACGTAGGTGCCGTCGCTCTTGGCCTCCGGGGTGGCGAGCAGGCCGTAAACCACCCCCGCGGCCCGCATCTCCTCGTGCAGGGCCTCCAGGTCGAGCTCCCGGATGTTCACCGCCTTGCCGCCCTTGCCCGGCGCCAGCAACGCCTCCAGCCGATCCCGCGACACCTTGAGCAGGAACTGGCCCTCCAGCACCCCCACCCCCTCCTTGAACAGCGCCTCGTAAGTCATACCGTCCTCCTCGCAGGCCGCCCGCGCTTACAACTCCGCCCGCAGGCGGTTGATGTCCTCGTTATCGCCGAGGACGATGATGGTGTCGCCGGGCTTGAGCACCGTCAGGTGGCTGGGATTAAACAGCATCTCCGTCTTGCCCTGCCGCTTGATGGCCACCACGATCAGCTCGTACTTTTTCCTGATTCCCGAGTCCATCAGGGTCTGATTGGCAAAGGCGGCGGACTCCGGGATCAGCAGCTCCTCCAGGCGCAGGCCCAGGGCCCCGGCGTGGACGGTCAGGTCGAGAAAGTCGGTGACCGTGGGCCTGAGCACCATGTTGGCCATCTGCCGGGCCCCGATGTAGTAGGGCGAGATCACCTTGTCGGCCCCGGCCCGCAAGAGCTTGGTGTCGGCGCCCTGCTTGCCGCTGGAACGGCCCATGACGAACAGCTCGCGGTTTAAGTCCTTGGCGGTCATGATGATGTAGACGTTTTCGGCGTCCGAGGAAACGGCGGCGATCAGGCCCTTGGCCCGCTGAATCCCCGCCTTGAGCAGGGTGTCGTCGTCCGCCGCCTCCCCCTCGACAAAGAGATAGCCCAGGGCGCCGATGGCCTTGATCTCCTCCGGACTGCTCTCCACCACCACGAATTCCCGGTGGTCGTCCTTCAGGCTCTGACAGATCACCTTGCCGATCCTGCCAAAGCCGCAGACGATGTAATGGCCGCCGATCTTGGCCAGCTTCTTGTCCATGTTGATCCTCCCGAATGCCTTGCGCAACCCGCCCTCTACCACCGTCTCGGTCACCTTGCCGAAGACGTAGAGCACGAAGGTGACCCCCACGAAGATCAGGCCGATGGTGAACACCTTGCCCGCCGGGCCCAAGGGGAACACCTCGCCGAAACCCACGGTGGTGATGGTGATGACGGTCATGTACAGCCCGTCCAGGAACGAACAGCCCTCGATCCCCATGTAACCCAGGGTGCCGACCGCCAGGATCGAGACCAGGATGAGACAGGCCAGCTTGAGGTTTCTCATGCGATAATTACAGGTTTCCGCCCGCCATCCCGATAAGAGGGACAGAGGGCAAGCGATTAGCAATCAACCCACCACGGAAGGTGACCGCCATGACTATCCGCCAAGCAATCCGCATCCTGATGATGAGCCCGTTCTACTTCAAGCTTACGCTCCCGGCCCGCAGGTCGTTGTTGAAGGAGTTCTGCGCCATCAGCCAGAAACTCACCCCCTAAATCCCCGCCGACAGCCCCACCCTCCCCGCCGCCCCCGGCCCGCCGATATTCTATTGGCAAGGGGGTGAGATTGGTTTATAGTCCCGCAAGCTTTGGCCTTCCGTGCTCTCGGCCACGGATCGCGGGCCGAAAAACCGTCCCTTTTGAGCCTCTTGCCAAATGAACAATTAAACCCCAGGTCGTCTGCCGGCGCCAGCCGGAATCCAGCCTGTGGGGCGCAGTTGGTCTGTTCTGGCCCCCGGCCTTCGCCGGGGTGACGGCATTTGCAAGAGCCTCTTTTGTCCCGAAAAACGGGACATCTCATTCAACCACCAGGAGGAAAAAAGGCATGAACATTCTGATTTTCGGACCAAACGGCAGCGGCAAGGGCACCCAGGGGGCGATCGTCCAGAAGAAGTACAGCATCGCCCACATCGAGTCGGGCGCCATCTTCAGGAAGAACATCGGCGAGGGCACCGAGCTGGGCAAGAAGGCCAAGGCCTACATCGACCGCGGCGACCTGGTGCCGGACGACATCACCATCCCCATGATCATCAACCGGCTCAAAGAGCCCGACTGCAAGTCCGGCTGGCTCCTGGACGGCTTCCCCCGCAACAAGGTGCAGGCCGAGACCCTGGCCAAGGCCTTGAAAGACGGCGGCATCAAGCTCGACTACGTGATCGAGATCGTCCTGGCCCGCGAGGTGGCCAAACTCCGCATCACCGGCCGCCGGCTGTGCGTCAACGACAACAACCACCCCAACCACATCGCCTTCGAGGCCATCAAGCCGGTGGAGAAGAACGGCAAGCTGTCCTGCCGGGTGTGCGGCGGCGACTTAAAGACCCGGCCCGACGATCAGGACGACGCGGCGATCGGCAAGCGGCACGACATCTACTACGACGACAAGACCGGCACCATGGCGGCGGTCAACTTCTTCAAGAACCTCTCCGGCCCCAAGACCATCTCGGTGGACGGCACCGCCTCCATCCCCGAGGTCAGCGAGGCCATCATGCGGCAACTGGCTTAAAACGCCCGCCCCTGTGGTGGTGGGGAGGCGGGGCCAGGCTCCGCCTCCCCTCACTTGCCGATCTGCCGGTAGTATTCCTGCATCACCCCGCCCAGAAAGCGGTCGATCTTCCTGACGTTGGCCTGGTGCCCCACGAACAGCCCCCCCAGCGACGGCGCAGCCAACAACTCGCCCACCCGCCCCCTGACCCGCTCCCAGACGTGCCGGCGATAGTCGGTATCCAGAACCACCAGCCCGTCGATACCCTCCCGGCAGCGCCGAAGATGGCGCGGCAGGCTGACCCGCGACAGCCACACTGCCACTAACCCCGCCAGGGCCACGAAGGCCGAGACCGGAATCAGCAACTGCATGGGCCCCACCCCCAGGCCCTCGATTAAGCTCGGCAGCAGGGGCCGGTCCGGGACCCCCCAGCGCGCCTTGATCCCCATATCGACAAACAGAAAACCCAAGAGCCCCAGCACCAAGGCCCATTTAACGGCATCCGCCACCAGGCGCCGGCCACCGACGGCGTAGGACGCCATGGCCTCGGCCACCAGGCGCAGCTCCTGAAGCTGCTTGTCCACGTTCTGCAGGATGTGGTTGATCCGCAGCCCGGCGGCGGCCAGGATCTCCTGCTTGAGCAGCTCCCGCTCCCCCCCCCAGACCGCCAGCTCGGGCGGCACCTCCCCCACCTGAGGAGAAAAGGTGAGAAAAATACGGGGAATATCCTTGCGCCCGGTCATCTGCGAGAGATTCCAGCACAGGGTGCCGTAGGAGCGCAGCAGGTCGGCCAGGTTGTCGCACTCATCGACCCGGCTCAGCACGAACAGGAGCCGATCCTCGCCCACCGCCTCGGGCAGGATATTGCGGATAGTGGTGTAGGTCTCCTGGATGGTGCCCGCCTTGTGGGGGTCGAACATCAAGACCACCAGGTCGGCCAGCCGGGCGAACTCGCGGATCACGGCGGCATAATCGTAGCCCCGGTCCCGTTCCGACACCGAATCCAGCATCCCGGGGCTGTCGATGACCGCCAGGTTCTCGAACAGGGGCACCGCCACCTTCTTCATCCGGAAGTGGGCGATGAACTGCTCCCCGAAGTCCTTGAAGACCCCGAAGGGCAGCCGGCTGTCGTTGACCAGATCGGCGCCCGGCAGCTCGGCCTCGCCCGCCCCCGGCTCCGGGGCGGTGATGACGGTAAAGGAGTCGTCGGTGGGCGCCTGGCCGGTGCGCTGCACCTCGCGGCCCAAGAGCTCGTTGATGAAGGTGGACTTGCCGGACGAATAGTTGCCCAGCACCAGGACGACGGGCCGCCACTTGAGCAGGGCCTCCAGATCGTCGAAATCCATCCGGTAGCGGGCAAACAGGGGAGAGAGCCTGGCCCGCACCTTGGCCTGAATCTTGTTTTGCAACGCCTTCTCATCCATGTGTCACCCCCACCCCTTGCCCCTTGTTAACCTCGCCCCTGTCAATCCTAGCACGCCCCCCGCCGGGAAACCAAGCCTTTTCGTAACTATCCAGCCGCACCCCATCTGCTTTGTCACCAGCCGGCTCACATACCAAAAAGTATAGCTCGCCGGCTGGGTTTCGCGCATCTGGGGCGCGGCTGAATAGTTACGGTTCCCAGTAGATGCCAATTCTGCGGCACTAAGCTGGATAGTTACGCCTTTTCTGATGCTTACCCGCCAGGCGGCCGGCAATAATCAAGCTCCAGAAAGCGCTCCACCACCTGGGGGTCGAACTGGCTACCCGAGCCGGCCAGGATATGGGCGCAGACCTCCTCGGTCTTCCAGGCCCCG
>JAJYJA010000145.1 GCA_021789795.1 Deltaproteobacteria bacterium
GTCTCCAGCATCACCTTGTCGCCGTCGATCCAGCCGTTGGCGGCGGCGGCCTTGATCATCGCGTACTCGCCGCTGACGTGGTAGGCGGCGATGGGGTGGTCGAACTCGGCCCGCAGCTTGCTGATGATGTCGAGATAGGCCACCGCCGGCTTGACCATCAGGATGTCCGCCCCCTCCTCCACATCCATTGCCGCCTCGCGGAAGGCCTCACGCTCGTTGGCCGGGTCCATCTGGTAGCCCTTGCGGTCGCCAAACTGAGGGGCGCCGTCCGCCGCCTCCCTAAAGGGCCCGTAGAAGGCGGAGGCGTACTTGACGCTGTAGGCCATGATCGGCAGGTGGCTAAAGTTGTTCTCGTCTAAGGTGGCCCGAATCTCCGCCACCCGGCCGTCCATCATGTCCGAGGGGGCCACCATGTCCGCCCCGGCCTCGGCGTGGGAGAGGGCGGTCTTGGCCAGGAGCTCCAGGGTGGCGTCGTTGTCCACCTGGTGGTTCGCGATCACCCCGCAGTGGCCGTGGTCGGTGTATTCGCAGAGGCAGACATCGGTCACCAGCAACAGTTCCGGCACCTTGTTCTTTAACTCCCGCACCGCCTGCTGGACGATGCCGTTCTTGATGTAGGCCCCGCTGCCGGTGGCGTCCTTGGACTCCGGCAGGCCGAAGAGGATGACGCTTCCCACCCCCAGCCGCAGGCAGTCCTTGGCCTCCTTGACCAGTTGATCGACCGAGAGCCTGAACACCCCCGGCATGGAGGCGACCTCCTCCCGCACCCCCTTGCCCGGCTTGACGAACAGGGGATAGATGAACTGGGAGGGGTGCAGCCTGGTCTCGCGGACCAGGGAACGGAAACGCTTGTTTTGACGCAACCTGCGGGGGCGATAGTCTGGGAATATCATTGGGTTTCTCCTGTGTGTAAGGGTTTGATGGACGGTATGTTAGTTATGATTCGTTATCCCCGATGGCCCGGATCTTCCGGTGCAGGTGGCTGCGCTCCATGCCGATCTGCTCGGCGGTCTTGGTGATGTTGCCGTTGTGCTCCCGCACCTTGGCGAGCAGGAACTGGCGTTCGAACTCCCGTCTGGCGTCCCTGAAGTTCAGGGCGAAGAGTCCGGGAGCAAGCGCCCCCTCCCCCGCCGCCAGCTCCTGGGGCTCGGCAGCCCCCAGCCCCAGGAGCTGGCAGACGAAGCCCTCCTCAACCTCGGGGCCCGGGGCCAGGATCAAGGCCCGCTCGATGAAGTTCCTGAGTTCCCGGACGTTGCCCGGCCAGTGATGCCGGGCCATAGCCGCCAGGGCCGCCGGGGAGAACCCCTTGGCGCACAGGCCCTTGCCGGCGTATTCCCGGCCGAAATCCGCCACCAGGGCCGGCAGGTCGTCAAGCCTCTCCTTGAGCGGCGGCATGGTGATGGGCACCACGTTTAGGCGCCAGTAGAGGTCGGCCCGGAAGTTGCCCACCTCAATCTCCCGCTTAAGGTCCTTGTTGGTGGCGGCCAGCACCCGCACGTCCACCGAGATGGTCTTGGAGCCGCCCACCCGCTCGAACTTTTGCTCCTGGAGGATGCGCAGGATCTTGGCCTGGGTCTTCAAACTCATGTCGGCGATCTCGTCCAGAAACAGGGTGCTGCCGTCCGCCAGGTCGAATTTGCCGCGCCTGCCGCTCACCGCCCCGGTGAAGGAGCCCTTCTCGTGCCCGAACAGCTCGCTTTCGATCAGCTCCTCGGGGATGGCGGCGCAGTTGACCTCGATCATCGGCTTGCCCCGGCGCTCCGACTGACGGTGAATGGCCTGGGCCGCCAGCTCCTTGCCGGTGCCATGCTCGCCCAAGATCAACACCCAGGCGTTGGTGGGCGCCACCTTGGCGATCGTCTCCTTGACCGCCGTGATGGCCGGCGAGGCGCCGGTGATCTCCGGCTTGCTGGCCACCTCCGCCTTCTGGCGCAGGATGAGGTTCTCCCGCTCCACCTGGGCCAGGTGGAGGGCGTTTCTGATCGACAGCACGATCTTGTCGTAGCCGGGCGGCTTCTCCAGGAAGTCGTAGGCCCCCATCTTGGTGGCCTGCACCGCGGTGTCGATGGTGCCGTGGCCGGAGATCATGATCACCGGCAGGTGGGGGCTTACCTCCTTTACCCGACGCAGGGTCTCAAGGCCGTCGATGCCCGGCAGCCACACGTCCAGCAGCACCAGGTCCACCCGTTCCTGTTCGAGCAGCCGCAGGGCCTCCTCGCCGGAGCCCGCCCCCACGGCCTCGTAGCCCTCGTCCTGAATGATGCCGGCCAGCGAATCGACGATGCTTATCTCGTCGTCAACGATGAGTATCTTCATGGCGTGGTCCCTCACCCGGCGGCAAGCAGCGGCAACTCGACGATGAACCGGGCCCCGCGGGGCTGGTTGTCCTTGATCCGGACATAGCCGCCGTGGTCGGCGACCACGGTGCTGACAATGGCCAGCCCTAGGCCGGTGCCGGTCTTCTTGGTGGAGAAGTAGGGTTCAAACAGGCGGAGCTTGTCCGGGTCGCTGACCCCAGGGCCATCGTCCCGCACCTCCAGGATCACCAGGCCCTCCTGGGGCTGGACGGATAGGTCCACCTCCACCCGGCCCCGGCCCGCTACCGCCGCCACCGCGTTGTCCAGGAGGTTGACCACCACCCGCCGCATCTGTTCCTGGTCAAAATAAAACGCCGGCACCCCCTGGTCAATCAAAACCAAGCCGATCTCCCTATGCGCCTCCTGATAGAGCACCACCACCTCGGAGACCAGCGCCCCCAGGTGACCCAGGGTCTTCTTCACCGCCGGCATCCGGGCGAAGCTCGAAAATTCGGCCACCAGATGCTTCAACTCGTCCACCTGTTTGATGATGGTGGCGGTGCACTGGTCGAAGACCTCGCCCTCGGCGGCCAGCAGCTTAAGGTAACGCTTCCTCAGGCGCTGGGCCGAAAGCTGGATGGGGGTGAGGGGATTCTTCACCTCGTGGGCGATGCGGCGGGCCACCTCCCGCCAGGCGGCCATGCGCTGGATCTTCTCGATCTCGGTTAAGTTGTCGAAGACGATGACCATGCCGATCACCCGTCCCTCCTCGTCCTCCAGCCGGGTGAAGTTGACCCTAAGCGACAGGGTCTCGTGGTTGACCGTGATCTTAAGTGCCCGCTGGATCGAGGGCCGGCCCGACTCGGCCAGCTCGACGAAAAAGTTCTCCAGGATGGAGAGGTGGTTTAACCGCAGGATGGACTTGTAGCCCTTGTTGATAATCTCCGCCCCCTTGAGCTTGAGCAGCTCCTCGGCGAAGCGGTTGATGGTCAGCACCCGGCCCTGGGCGTCCAGGGAGATGACCCCGGCGGTGACGTTTTGCAAGATGATCTCCGTGTAGCGACGCCGTTTTTCGGCCTCCTGATGCGCCTGTTGCAGCCGCTGGTGCGCCTCCTCCACCTGGCCCTTGCTGGCCAAGAGATCACGGGTCATGCGGTTGAAGGAATCGACCAGCGAGCCCATCTCGTCGGAGGAATCCTGTTCCAGCTCGAAGTCCAGCTCGCCGTCCGCCACCCTTTTCAAGCCCTGAGACAGCTTGGCCATGGGCCGGGTGAGCCCACCCGCGACGTAGAAACCAAACCAGATGGCGCTGAAGATGATGAGCAGGGTGATGATTAACAGCATCACCAGGAGGCTGGTCTTGATCGGCTGCTTCAGGAGCAGAAGCTGACGGTAGCCCTGGGCGCCCTTGGAAACCAGCTCCAGCCGCTCCAGCCGCTCCTTGGGCACCAAAAGGCCGGTCATCAGCACATAGGGCCCGTGGCCGCGGGCAAAGGGGATCAGGGCCAGGATCAGCTCTCCGTCCGCCAGCGACAGGGAGCTGGTGAGCCCGCGCTCGCCGTTGCCCGCCCGGCGCAACAGGTCGGGTGGCGGCTGGGGGAAGACCCCGCCCGTGGGCCCCAGTTCGAGCAGGGGCTGACGCTCCGGGCCGTAGATGGCGAGCAGCCGCAGGTTAAGACCGGTCATCAGGCCCCGCAGCCTGGCCTGCTCGCCCTTAAAATCCGCCTCGCCGCCCGGCCCCAGGCTGGAGGCGATCAGTTCCCCCTCCCGCCTCGCCCGGTCGAGGTTCTCCCGGTACACCTCCTGGGCCAGGGAGAGGGAGGTTTCCAGCGAGGCATCGACATGGCTGTTGAACCAGTAGTCCATGCTGCTGGAGACGAATTGCAGGGCGATCACGAACAGCAGGGTGGTGGGGATGAGCGACAGGGAGACGAAGGAGATGACCAGCTTGGTGCGCAGGGTGGCCCCCACCATCTGCCGCCGCCGGTCGAAGACCAGCTCCACCAGGGCGCGCATGGTGAGGAAGACCATGAGCAGCAACAGGATGACGTTGACGTTGATCAGGGCAAAGACCAGGACGTTGCCGCTGACCGGAAAGGGCACCGCCCCCAGTTGGAACACCCGGTTTTCAAGCCAGGTCAGGACCAGAAAGAGCCCCAGGCAGAAGGCCACGATCCGCCGGTGCCGGCGGCGGCGCTCTTGGCGCTTGCGTTCTAGCTCTGGCTGCGATTCTGGCGGCGTGGTCATGGCCTCATCAGAACCTAAAGCGCGTCTCCCGCCAATCGGTCGTGACCTTGTCCAGGCCGCCGCCAAAGGGGAGCAGGAAGTGCAAGAACGAGGGCTCGGCCTCCTGGGCCAGGGTGGCCCGCACCTTAAGGACGTACTGCCGGTCGGGCAGGAGCCGGGCCAGGGGCAGGACGCTCACCCCGTTTAACTCCGCCAGCCTGGCTCTCGCCTGGTCGAAGTCGGCGGTCTCGGTCTCCTGGCCGGTCTCGGGGAGTTGCAGGCGATACTCCTGCTTCAAGGTATCGTAACGCAGGCCGTGCCTAACCTGGCCCTGGTAGATCTCCTTGTCCATCCAGCCCTCCCGCACCAGCTTGACCACGATATCGAAGCACAAGGACACCGGCAGCCCGCTCTTGATGCCGCCCACCATCTCCGGGGTAAAGATGTCGGCCACCCGCAGGAAGAGCAACAGCTCCCGGCTGGAGTTGGTGACCACGAGGTCGCGCACCTCCGGCTCGCCGGCCCTGGCCCCCGCCGGGCAGAGCAGCAGCAGCGCCGTCAGCAGCGCCGCCCACCACCGTCGCCGGGCGGAGGCGAGGCCCAAACTGGCCGCCCGGGCCGGGTCCGTCTCTCGCGCCCTGGCCGGCCTCAAACCGCCCCTCCCATCTGCCGGACCACCAGTTCCCGAGCCCGCTCCATGAAACCGGCCAGGGTCTCGCGCCTCAGGGCGCAGACCGCCACCCCCTGGTAGCGCTCGACCAAACCGGCCACGGTCTCGGGCCCGGCCAGGTCGATCTTGTTGAAGACCATCAGGGTCGGCAGATGCAGGTCTAGTTCCTCCAGAATCCCGCTCACCACCCGGATCTGCTCCTCGCAGCGGGGGTTGCCGCTATCGACCACGTGCACCAGGACGTCGGCCTCGCGCAACTCCTCCAGGGTGGCCTTAAAGGCCTTCATCAGCTCGGCGGGCAGGTCGCGGATGAACCCCACCGTGTCGGTGATGATCACCTCCACCTCCTCTGGGAAGCGCAGGCGGCGGCTGGTAGGATCGAGGGTGGCGAACAGCTTGTCCTCGGCCAGGATGTCGCTCTTGGTCAGGGCGTTAAGCAGGGTGGACTTGCCGGCGTTGGTGTAACCGACCAGCGAGATCACCGGCACCGCCCGCTTGCGGCGGCGCTCCCGGCGCTGATGCCGCTCCCTGGCGATCCCGGTCAGCCTGGCCTCCAGCTTGGCCAAGCGCTCCTTGATCCGGCGGCGGTCGATCTCCAGCTTGGTCTCGCCGGGGCCGCGGGTGCCGATACCGCCGGTGAGCCGGGAGAGCGAGTCGTCGCGGCTCTCCAGCCTGGGCAGCATGTACTTCAACTGGGCCATCTCGATCTGCACCTGGCCCTCGCGGGAGCGGGCCCGACGGGCGAAGATGTCGAGAATAAGCTGGGTGCGGTCGATGACCCGCAGCTCGGTGTGCTGGACTATGGAGTGGGCCTGGCTGGCGTTTAACTCCTGATCGAAGACCAGGAGATTGGCATTTAAAAGCAGGGCCTTGAGCATGATCTCGCCCAGTTTGCCCCGGCCAATGATGAAGCGGGGACTCGCCCGGTGGCGGCGCTGGATGACG
>JAJYJA010000005.1 GCA_021789795.1 Deltaproteobacteria bacterium
TCTGGCGCCGGGCACGGCGGCGGTGTCGATGATCTCCACCAGGCCCCGCTCGATCTTGTTCAGGATACCGGCGGTGGCCACTACGCCGTCAGGGATGCCGCCGATGGTATCGAAGCGGTTCAATACCGGGTCGTAAACCGTGATCGCTCCCTTGGGCACGAACAGCCCCAGGTAGAGCAGCACGCCCAAGAAGACCGGCATGGCCCAGACCAGGGGCACGAGCCGGGCCCCGGTCGCCATCTTGACCGTGAAGGCCATGGCGGCAAAGACGATCCCCAGCACCGTGGCCGTGAAGAAGAGGCCGAGATAACCGGCATCGGAGAAGATGAGCGCCAGTTTGCGGAAGGCCTGACTCACCGGGCCGAAGCCGTTGTAGGTGTAAAACTCCATGTCCAGTGCCCGGGCGCTGTCGGCCAGACAGAGGACGATGAGAGCGCTTGCGGTGCCGACACTCAGGCAAAAGCGGCGACGCTGACTGCTGACATCCATCATCGCAAGGCCCGCTCCGCCACCCCGGCCCCGTACTTTTCGGCAACCAGCGTATAGAGCCGATTGTCCACGCTCTGCATGTGGTCGAGGATCTTGAAAATCATGGCCAGTTCGGTGGCCGAGGCGGAATAGCTCTCCCGGGCCGCGAGTTGCAGGCGGTAGATCTTCTCGTTCATCCCTGCCACCTGGTCGTCCAGGTTGTCGGCGAAGATGGCGGCCTTGCAGTTCTCCGAGTCCTGACCGGCGGCGGAGCTAGACCGTTTACTCAAGAGCTCCTTGGCCTTGTCCATCACCTGCGTGGCGCGGCTGTAGAGATCGACCAGCATTTGCAGGACATAGGCCTTGGCGGTGAGGTCGGAGAGGGTGGCGATGGTGGCGGCCTCCTGTTCGGTGCCGACGGCGGTCTTCAACGCCAGGCCGATGGAGAGCGGGCTGTTCTGGATAAAGGCGGTGTCGGTGGCGTCCAAGGTGCCCTGGGTCTTGATCTTTCCGGCCACCGAGGTCATCCGCGAGCTCACGTAGTTCACCAGGTCGGCGTTGGCGTCGGTGATCCGGGCGCAGGCGCCGGCGGCGTCCTTGGCCATGACGTTGCCCGCGATGAAGGCCTTGACATCGTCCGGGGTGTTCTGCGGGCAGGGCGAGACAAAGGTTACCTTGAAGGCGTTGTCCGGCCCCTCGACGCGCACGTCGCCCACCAGGCCCCGGATCAGGCTGACGTAATCGGACGACAGACCGAGCTTGCCGACCCCTAAGTTTTCGAGCAGCGAGCCGCCGCCATCGGCGAGGTTGGAGAGGAAGATCTCCTTGATCTCGTCGTTGCAGCCAGCGACCGTCCGCAGCACGTCCGGCTTCTGGGCCAGGTTCTTGTTGGCCCGGTCTCCCTCGGTGATGGTCTGGTAGAGGTCGGCCAGACCCTGACGCAGCTTGTTCTCCTTGATGGCGTTGCCGAGCCGCCGTTCGATGGTGTCCATGGAGGCGAAGCCCTGGCCATCGCCGCTTTGCAGCACCGCCTTGATGTCCTTGGCCGCCGTGCATTCGTCCAGTTGCAGGCTGTTCAGCTTGTCGGCGATGGCCTCGAAGGATTTGATCGAGGTGGCGCAGGGCTCGCACAGGGTTTTCAAGGCCAGGTCGAAGGCCACCGCCCCGCCGCTCATCAGGATGCGCTGGAGCTTCTGCACCAGATACTCGAAATTCAGGAAGCTGAAGCCGCCGAGGAAGATATCGATGCCGCCGCAACCGCTCTTGATGCGGGGCGGCTCCACGGTCAAGGGGTAGACTGCGGTGTTTGGCCAGCGGGCGCTGAAACTGCCGCCGGAGTAGTAGCCGCGCTTCTGGCCGGCGAAGTAGTCCGGCGGGTTGGAGGTGCTTTGGGTGAGCCAGTCGTCCACCCAGCCGGCTTGAGCCGGAGGTGTCGTCAGCACGACGGCGGCAAACAAGGCAAAGAGGGTTGTTTTATGGCGGTTGCGTATCATCAGAGCCCCTTTTTCAGGATGGCGGCGGGATCGAGTCCTCCCCCCTTCTGGAAGTCGTAGACCGAATACTCCTCTGGCGTAATCTGGCCGTTCAGAAGCCGAAGCGAACGGTAGAGGGTCTGCTCCAGTTCGTCGAGCGCCACCACTCCACTCGCCACCGGGATATATTCCTCCCGGCCCTTGCCGATCAAGATCAGGCTCGGGGCGGTCTGAATACCGAAACGGGCGGCCATGCCGGGGGTGGCGGCAATGTCGATCTCCCTGATCTGCCAGCCGTAGCGCTCGGTGAAGAAGCGCAGGATCTGGCGCTGCTCCAGGCAGTATTGGCAATTCGGGCGTGAGAAATAGAGCAGGGCATGATCACCTGCCGCCTCCTTGATGGTGGCGTCGATCTCATCTTTCTGCATCTTGACCCTGGCGACCACGCCCGGGGCGGCCACCGGATAGTCGCGGCCCACATTCAAGTCGGCGTACTTCTGGATGACGTAGGAGGCGACATTGGCGTAGGCCGCCGCCTTGCGGCGGGCAATGTCCTGCATGGTCAGGTACTCGTGGACATTCTCCTCCGTGGGCCGCTGCACCGCCTTCTTCTGGAACTCCAGGAGCAGTTTTTGGAAATCGTCCGGGTGCATGTCCCACAACTGCTCGGTGGAGTAGTTGGCGAGCGAAGGCAGCACCCTGATTTCCGGCGCTGGCGGCGTTTTCCCTTCCTTCGCTTCCGGGGCCTGCTCGTACCAGAACCAGCCCTGTTTGGCGCTTTCGTAAAAATGCCTTTCGTCGGCTTGGGCCGTCTGGCTGACCAGTGAGAGGCCAGCGACGACCAGTGCCATGAGCGCTCTACCAAATCGGGTAGGCCTGTTTGAGTACGGTGTCGGCATCGATGAATCCGAAGTATCTGCTGTCATAGCTGCGGGGATGGGGGCCGATCATGAACAACTTGCCCTCCGGCACCCGGCCATTGAAGACGAACTGCGGCAGCGGCTTGCCCTTCGAGTCTTGGCGCAAGGCCCGGCCCAAAGGCGTCTGGTCGCAGGCATACTCGCCGCCCTCCACCGTCAGCCGCTGGCCAGGGACACAGCCCACCCGTTTCAGCAACTGGTCGATCGTGGCCCCGGGGAGGCGTTTGCGAAAGAGCAGGTAGTCGCCCACCTTGAACCGCCTTGACTCCGGCTGGCCCAGGAAAAAGATCCGGTAGCCCAGGGATGGGGTCAGGGTGACGCTGATATGCCCTGGCAACCAGAGGCCTAGCGTGAGCGGCACGACCAGGGCCGCCATACTCCGCGGCCATGACCAGTTACGGTTTGATCTCGCGGGCATTGCGCAAGACCACGTCCTTCATGAGCACGATGTGATTGGCTGGCTCCGCGAATAGTGCCGCCTCCATGGCGTCGAGGCCACGACGCAACTCCTCGTCGCTCGCCGTGCCGTTCACCGCCTTGTCCCGCTGGGCTTGGATATAGCCCTTGAGGTCCATGGTCACGATCTTCTGGGCATAGCGCCGGTCGTAGATTGCCACCACGCCGGTCGCGGTGAGCAGGCTTACCAGCAGGGCCACGCTGGCGGTGAGCAGCAGTCCGCGACTTGCCGTCTGCCGGGTAGTTGTGTGCGTATCGTCTGTCATTGGCATCCTCCCTGCTCCTTGTTCCCCGAGATAGCGGCAAGCAACCGTTGCAGGCCGGGGCTTTTCGTCTCACGGTTGATTCTCTCCAAAAGGGCGTCCAAACTGGCATCGCCGGAGACGATCAATGGTTCGCCACCCTCGTCACCGTTTGAATCAACCGGCACATAGGCCAGGGCTGGGACTTCGTTGATATGCAAGCGTTGGCAACGCTCGGGATCGACTTGGACATCCGCTTGAAACATATCGCATTTTTTCCTGTTCTGATCGCAGTCCGGGTCTTTCTTCAAAATCTCGCCAATGAAGGCCAGGGTTGGCCCGGCCCTCTTCATGCCACCGACAAAGCCGCGCAGCACCATGATGACCTGCCGGGCCTTGGCCTGATCGATTGTGGCGGCATAGGCGCGCAGGGTGGCAACCGGCACCGAACTGGAGATGAAGAGATAGAGCCGCTCCCTGCCGACAGATTCCCGCTCCGCTTCCGCCCTGGGCATCTCGGGGAGATGAAACACCGTCTCGCGCAGGCGTTGCCGTTCGGCTTGAATCTTGGCCTGATAGGCCGGGGTGTTGAACTGCTCCATGGTTTTCTCTGCCTGCTCGGTAGCGGCTGCCGCCTGGTTGCTGGCTGGCGGCATCGTCTTGGCCGTCTCGCCCGCCTGTTGCAAGACCTTGGTAAGGTCGTCCACGGTCAGCGTCTTGCCCGGCGATTCACCGGCCAATCCCCGCCCGGCAGCAGGCCCTAGCAGCAGGATAGTCACTATTATCCACCGCCCCGCGGTTTGTCTCAGAAGGCGCAGCATGCCCGTTTCCGAAAGACCATCCACAGGAACTCGTCGCCCGGCCCCTTGGCATTTTTGAAAGGCGGGTTGAGATTTGCGCCGTAGAAAAAGGCGCTCTTGCCGATGGGCCAGGCCTTCTTGCGCACCGCCGGCCGCACGGCGTGCAGCTTGTAGTTGGTCTTGCGCCAGATCGGCGTGGTCACGCAGGAGCAGAGATCGAGGCCGGGGTCGCAGATCAGGAGTTCCCGCGACAGCTTGTAGATCATGCGGGCCGCGACGGTGGCGTTGGCCTGGATGATGTTGTCGTCATCGACGTGGCCGGTCATGGGGTAGGCCGAGCCGCCGCTGCCCACGCACCAGAAGAGCGAGTCCAAGGGCCGGTCGGCATTCACCGCCACCGCATCGGCCATGCAGGCCATCTGGGCCGCCGGGTTGGCAAAGAGCAAGGCCTCGGGCTGGATGATGAAGGCCAGCTCGTCGTCCTGCCAGAGCGGGTCGATCTCGGTGATGTAGGCCACATCAAAGCCGGAGTGCTCGACGCAGACGAAATCGGTCAGGAGTTCCAGCATGCTCCAGACCGGATAGAGCAGATAATGGGCCTGGGCAAAGGTGGACTGCTCCGGCAGATTCGAGTCCAGGCTGGAATTTTTGCCAGACAGAAAACCTTTGGTCGAAGCCAGATCAAGCCCAAAACCAAGTGATGGAAAATAGTAGGGCGTGGCCACGGTCTCGATCATTCGGGCCGGCTCCCAGAAGCTCACCGAGACCCCGAAACGAAAGAAGACCGGCGGCGGGGCCGGGCAGACACAAACCGGATAGGAGGCCGGATCAGGGGTATCGTAGTTGCCCGAGGCCCCGGCGATGGTGATACCCGCGATCTTGATCGGGAAGATCTCCTGCCAGGCGATGTCGGTGATGGGGTTGACGAAGGTGCCGCTCTTGACGGCTGCCCCGGCCTCAACGCATGGCCAAAGCAGGCAGAGGAGGATTGCGAGCCTTGCGCTACTTGTCACGGATCGCTACCTCCGTCACTTCGAGCTTTTTGCCGTTTTGCCTGACCACCGACGGCACGGCGGCCAGGTGCAGGCGCTTGGCCACCTCGTCCATGAGGTAGAAGACCGGTCGTTTCAGTTGCTCGGCAAGGTCGTAGTAGTCACCGCCGGAGAGGAGCAGCCGGGTATGGTAATCGCTGCCATACGGCGAGGCCTTGAACCACTCCACCTGCCGCTTGTCCCCGGCATCGATGATCACCAGGACGCTGGTCAGGCGGACATAGTCCAGGGGATTGAAGGCGTAGCCCTGTGGGTAGAGCACGCCACCCCTGCCGTCGGGGATGTTGCTTTCCAGGGTGTAGCTCATGTTCACCTGGAAGACCTTGTCGGTCTTGGCGGAAGGCAGTGAATGGAGGGTGTCGGGCCGGAAGTGCTGAATCTTGGTGCGGGCCATTTGCGGGCCGATGGCGGTCTGCCAGTTCACCCGGCCGGCCGCCTGGCGGATCTCGGTCAGGGCGTCAGGCTCGGCGATCGGATAGACGCGGCCTATCGTGTCGAGGTGCTTGGCAGACACGGGCTCGGCACAGAGAGGGTACGCAAGGGTGACGGATACGATGAGGGTTGAAATACGCACGGGCTCCCCGGTAGCGGCAAGAGTTCAGCAGAATAGTATCGCTACCTACTCTTTTCCGGGGAGGTGACGTCTTAACAGGTGAAAATATCCGGTGAGATGTCAGTCCATTGATGCGAGTGGGGAAAATGTGTTGTTGCCTTGTAGCTTATAGGCTAAAATGAGACATGTAAGTGTTTCCCTATGAAATCGACTAGTACAAAACGGAAAGCGGTAGAGTGCCGTTCCGGGAATGGCTTGAAGTTCTACGGGATGTGAATGGCCGGGCAAAAATTCGTGTCCGGCTCGACCGGGCACGCCTGGGCAACCTTTCGTCTTGCTGCTCATCGGCGGCGACAAAGACACGCAAAAGCGGAACACCACCCAAGCCACCGAATACCTGCAAGACTACAGGGGAGGCATTGACATGGCACGGACAACCGAATACCAAAAAGACCTGATCGAGGCCCTGAAGAACCCGGCGGAAGCAGCGGCCTATCTAAACGCCGCACTTGAAGAGGGTGACCGGGAGACCTTCCTGTTGGCATTACGCAATGTCGCCGAGGCCAATGGAGGGATGGCTGCAGTTGCTGACAAGGCCCATCTTAACCGAGAAAGCCTTTACCGTACCCTGTCTCGACGTGGCAACCCGGAAATTCGCACCCTGTTCAACCTGCTGCATGGGGTTGGCCTGCGCCTGAATATCACCCAGGAGCAGACAGTGGCATGACGCCGCAAACGATTTACCGCATTTTCCCCTGAAACGCATTCACCGCATTCCTGACCTTGCCCGGCACCGTTTCCTATGTTCAAGAGCCGCGGACTGACTTTAGTTCATCAAAAAAATCGCACCACTTCAAGCCGCTCTGATCGAGTCTCATGCACGGCGATACTGCAAAAACAGCAGGCCGCTTGAACCATTTATTTGGCCGCCGCCTTTCCGACCGACCGCAGTCAGTCGCTCAGGCCGATTTGGGCACCGCCCCACGTTCCGCCGCGCCGCTTTTGATCTTTACTAGCTTAATGAGTGTCCCGCCATAGGCGGCGTCACCGGCAATGGGGTCGGTGAGGCAAACATCCTTGAGGTAGCCGTCCACCCCCATGGCCGGATTGGGCACCAAGCCCTTGGCGCGGGAGGCCTCGCCCTTAACCACCTGGCCATTGACGGTCATGTCCTTGGCGCCATAGGCCCAATGGCCATAACTCCAGGAAACAGCCACGGCACCGGGACGCATGCCCTGGATCACCTTCACCTTACCTTCCACGGAGACCGTTTCGCCGGGGGTAAGTTCGAAGGTGCCATTAAAGGTGGGGGAAACCAGACGGACCAGATCGTAGTCATCCAAGCCCAATCGTTTCGCGTCCTTGGCGTTGATATAAATGAAATTTTCGGGCATCAATGCCATCTGCGCGGCATAGTTGCCCACGGTACGGGACTGGCCGCCCCAGATCTCCTTATAGGTGAAGAGAGCCAAGTCGTACTCGGCCCCGAAGGTCACGGGCTTCCCGTCGAAGCTGGTCATCTCCTGAAAGACGGGAACGCCAGACAATGGCTTGCCGGTGACCGAATGCTTGGACGAGCCCACGGGCTCGACATACAGGTTCATCTGTTTGCCCCAGGTATGCCCCAGGAAGGCGCCGGCGTGCGCCTTATCGGCCGCCTCGAACCGCCCGCCGTGATTGAGAACGGTGACCACCCGGCCCCACTCGTTACCCACGGCGATCTGCCATTTGGCAAGATCAAACACCCCCTTGGGCAGGTGACGGCGGGCCTTGACGAAGAGAGCCACATCCTGGGCGGATGCCGTGGCTACCGCCTCGCCTTCCTTTTCACCCCAGGCCACGTTGGCCACCATCTTCAGATAGAACTGTTCAGGCCGCTTGAAGTCGTAGCCAGCCCCGAGGCCATCCTTGCCGTAGCCGGGCGCCTTGAGCTTCTGGGCCACGGCGATCATCACCGCGTCCATGCTGATCGGCATCTCTTCGCCCTCCACCGAGACGATCTCGGGGATGGGCGCCACCACGGGCTGGCGGATCTTGGTGGTCTTGGTCAGGGTCACCGGGCTGGTACCCATCGGATTGCCCCAGCGCTCCAGGTAGGCAATGTCCGGGAACACGTAATCCGCGAACATGCTGGTCTCGCCCAGGACGATATCCGTGCAGATGAACAGGGGGAGACGAGAGGTGTCCTGTAACATCTTAATTTGCAAGTGTCCAGCGGGGCTGGACAACGCTGGCGTCCCGTAATGCAGCCAGAGGATCTTGATGGGATAGGGATAGCCCGCATAGGCGGCCGGGATGACCTCCTGATACACATCATCCGTGAAAGGGAACCAGGGGCGCTTGGCCGGGTAGCCGTCCCGCTTAAAGAAGGTGCTGCTCTCGTAGGGGCCGCTGGATTCGCGGGTCAGCTTGACGCCGAAGGGCTTCAGGGCGCCGGGGTGCATCTTGCCGATGGGGAAAGGCTGTCCCTTTTTGCCACCCATGGCGTCCCAGCCGCCTCCCCCGGGGGCGAAGCCGCCCGTGTGATCGATGTTACCGATGAGGAGGTTTAAGGCGATGATTGCCTGGGCCGCGTAATAGCCGTAGGTGACCTTGATGGGGCCGCGGTAAAAGTCGATGGCCGCCTTCTTGCCGTGGGCGGTGAACTCGCGGGCCAGATTCTCGATGGATTCTTGATCAACGCCGCTTTTGTCCGCGTAGTATGCCATATCATGGGCAAAAACTGATTCCTTGAGCACCTGAAACCCGGTCTTGACCTTAAATCCACCCAGCGAGGTGTCGACAACCAGATCGCCCACGACCGCACTTTTCTCGTCATCGGTGGTCACCGCCACCGGCTGGCCAGCCACCAGGGCGACGAACTGGTCGGCGGCGATCAACGGTTCCGCGTTGCCAATACCTATATCCTTGGCGCGGAGCAGCTTGCCGGTTTCGGCATTGACCAGCCAGGTTGAGTTGCTCCAACTTTTTTCCCCGCCGGCCTTGGCCGCCCCCTTGTTGGCATTACGTAAAAATGCCTCGTCGTAGCGGTTGTTCTCAATGATCCAGCGCAGCATGCCGAAGGCCAGGGCTAGATCGCCTCCAGGCCGGACCGGGATCCACCATCCTTTAGCTGCTGTTTTGGACAACCGGGGATCGACGACGGCGACCTTTAGCTTGCCGTCCACGATGGCCTGCGAGACCTGGGGCCCCATGGGGGTAGGGCCGAAGTTGGCTTCGGTGTATCCCGTGCCCCAGAAGATCACAAATTCCGCCTGGGTGTAGTCGGGCTTCATGTGGTTGGTGCCCTTGTTCCAGTTCCCGTCCCACTGGGCGGTGGACCACAGAAAAGCCACATGATGGGCCTGCTCGCAGATGGTGGTGTGGGCGTACCAGTTGACGGAACCGATGCCGTTGAATGTGAAGCGCTTGGCGAACACCTCCCGATCGGGGCCGATGCGCCCGCCCTGGAAGACGAACTGGTTGTTCTTGGGGCCCAGGTCGGGATGCTCCGGATCAATAAGCACATCCAGATGATCCTTATGCTTGGCCTTAAACTCATCCACGGTCATCTTGCCACTACGAATCGCCGCCGCGTCATCGCCCAAGGACTTCATGAGACCGGCATCATTTAACACGAAGACTTCCTTGAATCCGGGCACGTGACGGTTTTCGCCGATGTCGGCAAAGAGCTGTCCGCCCTCGGTGATCTCCTGGATAGCCTGCTCGAAGGGGATGGATTTCCACCGACGAGACCCCCGTGGCCCCGAACGCTTCAGCACCATGCGGATGCGGTAGGGGTCATAGATGGTCTGGACGCCGCCCTGGCCCTTGGGGCAGAGGTGGCCATCAACCTTGGCCACGGACTGGGGGCTCAGATCATAGCTAACCTGGGGCTGCATATTCATCGGGCTGTAAGGATTGCCGTCGATTTTCACCAGCAGGCCGTTCTGGATCTTGGCCTTCACCGTGCACTGGGTGTTGCACTGGAGACACTGGGAGTAGAGGATATTTTCCGGCTGGGCCAGATCGTAGCTGTCATGGCCATCGGGCCCGGTGGCCTGGATGGCGGCCAGCAAACGGGTGCCTTCACTACCGAGGAGGGCGCCGGCGCCAGCGAGGGCGCCACCCTTTATAAGGTTGCGGCGAGAGAGCTTCATTTCGACACCTCACGGTTGTTAAAGGTTTGCATAAGGGGAAGATATTTCTGGCCAAGGTAAAACAGTGCCATACCCAGGGCCACGACCCCCATCAGTACCTGCCATTCAAAGAAGCTGGGGACGTAGTGGTAGGACAGGTGGCCCCCGATGGGATCGATGTATGCGTGCTCAAGGCCCCGGAGTTCAGGGGTCACGAGGCCGGGAATGACCAGGTTCAGGCGGATGGCGAAAAAGGTTACTGCCACCAGGACGCTGGCGATGCCGATTGACTTGGCATCCTGCTTGCGGCTGAGGAGATAGGCCGGGATGGTCACCCCGAACAAGAGGTGAACAATCCAGTATACGTACCAGAAAGGGCCAAAGAGGACATACTTCACGATGGTGGCCTCAGGCCCCACGCCGTACCAGAGGGGAATCGAGTAATCAGCCCAATCCAGAAGCAGGTCAAAGAGCAGGAAGCCCAGGACGATCTTGCCGAGAAACCGCAAGAGATCCTCCCAGGCCTCGTCCTTTTCGGGCCAGAGCGCTGCCACGATGAAGGTCATGAGGGCGCCGCCAGAGAGCAGGGCCCCCACCAGGAATATGATGGGGTAAATAGGGCTGTTCCAAAAGGGACGGGCCGTCACGGTTCCGAACAGGGCACCCACGCCGCCGTGGAAGGCGATGGCCAGGGGGATGCCGATGGTGGCCAGGCGCTTGAGCTTCCGGTCATCATCCCGTACCGCGTCCGCAGAAAGTTTCTTCAAGTCCCGGCGCAGCGCGTAGTACAATTCTCCCAGCAGCAGCGCGAAGTAAGCGCTGTAAAGCCAAACCATCCAGGCCATCATTGAATGAAAGTGTGGGCGGGTAAACACCTCGTAGTTACGTTCCATGTGGCCCAAGTCGAACCAGATGGTGAGAAGGGACATGACCAGAGTGGTGGCGGCCACAAAGAGCGACAGCTTGGCGATGCGCTCCAATTTGTGGACGCCAAACACGTAAACCAGACTGGACAGGAGAAAGGCCCCGGCCGACAGGCCGATGAAAAAGATGTAGGCTGCTACCCACATGCCCCAGGGCACATAGCTGGTATAGGCTGCCAGGCGGTGGCCCATGGTCAGACGTTCGATCACACCATTCCCGCCCAGAAGGGCCATGAGGATCCAGATCACCCAGAAGAAAATTTTGGCGTTTCGGTTCATGGTTGCCTCCTATTTCAGGTAATAGACATTGGGATGGGTCCCGGCTTCCGGCTTCAGGATTGAGGCGTTAGGTGCTTCAGCTAGTTCTGCCACCAGGGATTTGGGATCGTTGAGATCCCCGAAGAACGTCGCCCGCCCTACGCAGGTGGATACGCACATAGGCAGCATTCCCTGATCGAGGCGGTGGGTACAGAAGGTGCATTTGCGCGCATTACCCACCGGGCTCTTGGGGATGATGCCTTCACCCCGCTTCCAGTGCTTGCCGTATTCGAAGTTCGGGGGGTTCTGGTAGTCGCGGGCCGCTGTAAGCGCCAAGGCGCCATCGGCTCCCTGGGCCGCGTTGTCGGTCCAGTGCTCGCCGAAGTCGAAGGTGCGGGCCTGGTAGGGGCAGGCGGTTAGGCAGTAGCGACAGCCGATGCAGGCATCGTAGTCGATTACCACAATGCCGTCCTCCCGCTTCCAGGTGGCCCCCACGGGGCAGACCGGCGTGCAGGCCGGATCCTCGCACTGCATGCAGGGACGCGGCAGGAACGTCCGCTCCACGTTGGGATAGGTGCCCTTTTCCTTATCAATGACAGGACGGTACACCACGCCGGGAGGCAACTTATTCTCCATGACACATCCGACCGTGCAGCTACTGCATCCGATGCACTTACGTATATCGATAACCATACCCCAACGGCGCTCGTTGATCGGCCTCTGCATGGCCCGCTCCAACTCCCCCTGCATGCGGATCAACACATCCTGATGGGCATCAGACGAAGCCCTGAATGGTTCGGCGGGAATCAGCGTCTTTTGCGGTGCGGCATCCTGGGCACGCGCCAGTACCCCGCTTAACATCAGGCCGGCAAAAGTTACTGAGGCCATTTTTCCTAAAACGGCGCGACGCTCTTCCGATTCAGGCGTGTTGTCGGGTCTATCTTTGTTCATTACGTTGCCTCCCATCTGTGTAGAGGTGATCAAAAATGCCCCTGGGGCCTTGGCGGGCCTTAAAACGGTTTCGTTTTCGGTGTCACGGCAAACGGTGCCTGCCACCTTTGGTTCAAAGGCATCCCACACTCGTCATTCCGGCAAGCCTTTAGCCGAAATCCATAGCCGGCCAGGAGTGGTGCCAAGTCTAACAACATTCGGGAATGACAGATAAAGAAACTTAATGCGATTCTTTAACCAGGCAATGCTGTCTCAGCATAGGAGGAACAAAGAAGGAAAACAATCAGGGGTTTTTTGATTTTTTTGTAGGGGTTTTTCCGACAGGCGTCGGCCAGAGAAGATTCAAACAGCAGGACGTTTCTGATGCGAAACAAACTCGACCAGTTCTGCCCTGCTCTCCAGGCCAAGCTTGGCCATGGCCCTGGAGCGGTAGGTGGCCACGGTCTTTTCGCTCAAGAAATGCTGCTCGGCAATCTCCCGACTCGTGAAGCCCATGGCCACCGCGAGCATGACCTGCTGCTCTCGTTTGCTGAGCGAGAGCCAGAGCATCTCCTCGGGGGAGGCTGCTTCTTTTCCCTGCTCGGCCAGGATATCCGGCATCATGGCCGGATGGATGTACATCTGCCCTCGCATCACCGAACGGATGGCGTAGAGCAGATCGACATCCAGACATTTCTTGAGGATAAAGCCCTTGGCGCCCTTGGCCAGGGCTTCCTTGAGATACTGGTGGTCCTCGTGCATGGTCAGCATGAGGATACGGGTTTTAGGCGCCTGCCGCAAGATCTCCGGCAGGAGCAGAAGCCCGCTGGTTCCCGGCAGGGAGATATCGAGGAGCACGATGTCCGGTTGCAGCGCCTTAGCCTTGGCCAGGGCCTTAGGCCCCGAATCCGCCGTTCCCGCCACCTCCATATCCGCTTCGGCGTTGAGCAGCAGGCTCAGGCCGGAGAGGAGCACCGGATGATCATCAACCACCAGAATCCGGATCATTTCATTGTTCATGGCAGATCCCCGCCTTGGCAGGCACTTCGAAAACCAGCATGGCGCCATCACCCGGACTGCTTTCAATCCGAAAAGACCCCTGCAACAGATGAATGCGTTCCCGCATACCCAACACCCCGAGCTTATTCTTAGGATCAACCAATTCCGGCGTAAAACCAATGCCGTTGTCTTCGACAACTCCCCGAATTTTCTCCCCGCGCCATTGCAGGATCACATTCACCTCGGTGGCTTGGGCATGCCGGGCCACATTGGCGAGGGCCTCCTGAACGATCCGGTATATGCAGGTTTCCGTACAGGCATCCGCCCTGTTGTCGGCAAAACCGATGATCGTAAGTTCCACCGGTATCCCCTGCCGGTTGATAAAACCCCGAACCAGCATTTCCACCGCCGGCACCAGGCCGAGATCATCAAGCACACTGGGCCGTAGGGCCACCGCCAGATCATGAATAGCCCCCATCTCTTCGGTTATGGCCCTTCTCAGTCTGTTGATGCTCTGGCTGGTCTCGATCTCGTTTTTTGCGTTTTCCAGCATCTTTAGATCCACCATCACCGAGGCCAGTGCCTGACCGGTCTGGTCATGAAGTTCGCGGGCAATACGTTTCCTTTCACTTTCCTGTCCGTCCATTACCCGCTGGAGGAAATGCCGCTGCAGGAGTTCATTTTCCTGACGGGTCTGTGCCGCCTTGCCGAGACTAGTCAACATGGCATTGAATGCCTCCGTGAGTCGGCCCACCTCGTCGTCGCTCTCTATGGGGAGACGCATGGAGTAATCGCCCTGCTGGACGGCCTTGGCAGCTTGAAGGAGTCTAGTCAGCGGCCTGGTAATCAGCCAGGTAAGCAACAGGGCGAGAGCCACGGCAACTAGGGCAATTAAAATGGTGGCCTTGACCATGGCCCGGATAAGCCGCGAAACCTGCTGATTAAGGCTACTCCCAGAGACGCCGACACGGACAACTCCTTCGCTTCCTCCGCTTATCAATGCTTGGGCCTCCCAGAGCGGCCCTTCCGAGGTGAGCAGTCGCCGGGAATGATCTGGAGAGGGCGGAGTGATTGCAATATCGGTGAGCAGGTCAGGGGGAAAACCACCGCCAAAAGTATGGGCAACCACCTGACGTTGGGGGTTAATCACCACCGCATAACGCAGATCAGGACGATCCTTGATGGTGTCTTGCAGCAGGAGGGTGAGACCGTAGAGGTCGTTGATCAGCAGGTCGTCGCGAACCTGATAGGAAAGTTCGTGCGCCACGAATCGGCTTTCCTGCTCAAGAAAGGCGTCGATGTTGGCACGCAAAACCACCAGCGACATATAGGTAATAACCGCCCCAAAAAGCAGGATCACGCCCAGGGTGAGGCCTAGAATCTTCAGGCCAAGTGGCACGCTGAACAAGGCGGATTTGAGCCATGCGCCCGCCTGTTTTCGCCAGTTGATGCGAGTTAACGACGCGGCTGCCGCTCTGGCCGATGCCGCGTCATGGGGCATAGCGTGCCGGATTCGGCTCTTCGAAGCGTTCGATTCCAAGGGATGATAACGCCCTTTCCCCATCCGGTTCTGTGTGCATCGACAAGAAAATTCCTTTCAGCCAGGCCTTTCTGGCCGTGGGAAGGGCTCGCGGCACCACCACAGGCGGGATGCCAAATTCTGGAGACTGGCCAATCACGGCAATCTGTTGCGCGACCCGCGGGTTATGTCGACTGACGAAGTCAAAAATCAGGCTATCCACGGCCGCGCCGTCGGCGAGGCCGTCCATGACTGCGGCAATGGAACGATCATGGCTGTAGGTAAAAAAGGTGTGGGCGAAAAAGGTTTCCGGTTGTTTCCCCAGGTGTTGCAGCAGGAAAAGCGGATAGTGATAGCCGGAGTTGGAAAGCGGGTCGGTGAAGGCAAAGCGCTTGCCACGCAGGTCGTCGAACGACTTGATTGAGGCGGCTGCCGGGGCGATAATCAGCGAGCGATAGGTGGTTTTGCCGTTGATGCGTGGCACGACGAGCAATTCCAAATCCTGCCGCCGGGAGCTGTCGCGATAGGCGCCGGTGCAGATGAACCCCACGTCCACCACGGCCCTGACCAGCAGATCATTGATTTCCTGATAGCTCTTTCGTTGCACCAGGGTCGTCGGCAGCCCGGTCTTGTGCTGAAGATAGGCGATGAAGGGTTGGTAGGAGTCGATCGTTCCGGTCGGCGAGAGAACAGCGGCGACCGCCACCCGCAAGGTGTCAGGACGGGCAGATGGGACATTTTCCGGCAACGGGGCAAGGTGGTCGAGCCGGATGACCGTCTGCCTTTCCTGCCGACGTTCGCAGCCCGAAACAAGACCAAAGACTAGCAGTAGGGCCGGCACAAAAAAAAGCACCCCCAAAAAAAACTTGGCTCCTCGCCTTGTTAAATGATCAACTCCAAGCACTCCCTCGATAGTCACAAAAACACCATCATTCACCGGCAATCAGTTGGAGGATATGCCCCTTCGCTGCCTGATCAGCTTGCAAGGGGAGGCATGACTCTACGTCGAGCTCGGCAAGAGCGAGTTTGGTAGCAAATGCCAGGCACGATGATTCTCCGCATAGGGCGCAGTTGGTTTTCGGAAGAAACTTATATATGCCAAAGGCCTGCGGGCGTTTGCGGCTGCGTTGGTTAGGGGTGATGGTCTCTCGTCTCTCCCACAGGTCATTCAAAAAGACCACAGTCGCCAAAATGGCCTCTCGGCCTTCAATGAGGTCGGGAACGGTTGCCACAGATAGCTCCCCAGGCCTCAGGGCGACCTTGTAGCTGCCCAGCCTGAAGATGATCACCGGCTCTTCGGTATCAAAGGATATCACCTTTGCCACGGCATTCACATAGGGCATGACAGGTGAGAGGTCTTTTACCGTCTTCATTCTTGCCTTGTAACAGGCCTTGCCTATATGACAGGCCGCCGACTCAAGCGTGGGTTCTTCGCAGGTGATGAATTCTTCCATGCTGGTCACTCCTCTCTCTTTTTGCAGTCCAAGCTTATACTCATGGCGTAGCAGACATCAACATCAGAATACTCTTCAATTTTTGGTCATACGATTGTCTCCGCCTGTTCCATGGCCAATTTCCTGCACTTCACCCCAAGAAAGGCGTTACCGTAAAATAGACCCCTAGACCGGCGATCACCACGGCCGCCAGTTTTCGCATGACGGCCACGATCTTCTGCCCGGCACGACTGTGCAAGAGCCCCATAGTGCGGGCGGAGAACATGCCGCAAACGATGAGCGGCAGACAGTGGCCGACGCCAAATAGTACCAGCATGGTGACGCCGGTGGCAATGGCCTTCTGCAGGGTGATGAGGCCCAAAATGGGGGCGATGAAGCCGAAGGTGCAGACCCCGGACAGAAAGCCGTAGGCTAAGCCGAGGATAAAGGCCCCTTTCGCGCCTTGGATTTGAAAGCGGGAAAGCACGTTGCCGGTAGCCGAGCACTGCGGCGGCTGCAACAGTGTCCAGGCCACCCAGAGAAGTAGCACCCCCACCGCCGCCTGCCACCAGGGGCCGACATCGCCCAGCATCCGTCCCGCCAGGGCGCAGATCAGACCGACTACCATGATGGTGATAAAGATGCCGACGGCGAACAGTACCGCAAACCGCGCCGCCAGCCGGGGCGGCGGGATTATCTTCTGCCCGGCCACGTAGGCGATCAGAAGCGGGATGGATGCCATGTGGCAGGGGGAGAGCAGCACCGAGACCATGCCCCAGAAAAACGAACCGGCAAAGGCTAACCCACCGCCATGACTCATCCATTCGTTGATGGCGAGGCTAGACTCGGCAAACATCACTTCACCGCCAGTAATTTGTCAAGCTGCTCAACCAGGGCCGGCTTCTCCAGAAAGCCCACATGACGGAACACCTCCTTGCCCTGCCGGTCGTAAATAATCTGGGTGGGGATGGCGCTGACCTGAAAGTGCTTGGCCTGCTCCGATTTCTTCCAGACGTCGATAAAAATCACCTGCGCCCGGCCCTGGTATTGCGTTTTCAATTCCTCCAGGATCGGGGCCATCATCTTGCAGGGTATACAGGTTGTGGCGCCCAGGTCAACCAAGGTGACCGTGTTTTTAACCGGGATACCGGGCACGACCTCCACGCCACTGGCGGTCTTCTCCCCGGCATTAGAACAGCCGGTGAAGGCAATGAGCGAGGTTAGCAGGCACAGACTGATGAATGATCTCTTCATACTGGCAATCTCCTTGTTATGAATGGTGGTGGTACGAAAAAATCCGCCGGACGTGACGCCTTTCCCGCATTATGATTTTTCAATCCCGCCTGTTGGGCTTTTGCATCACCACGGTTAGCCCCCGCCAGCCGGTCTAGGTCTAAGCCCCCCGCCTTACCCGGCCAACAGTAGCCATGCTGCTCTCGATTGTTGGTGTGACAGAGGCCGTCCGCATCCTCCTGCTCTATTTGCACGGTGGTGTGGTGAATCGCGAAATCATGGCGCAGTTCTGCGGCGATGCGGTGCAGGAACGCGTCACTGCCACCGCCGGGCATGACCAGATGGGCGGTGAGGACATTTTCGGTGGTGCTGGCTGCCCAGATGTGGAGATCATGGACGCACTGCACCCCCGGCAGCCCGGTGAGATAGTCGAGCACCGCCTCCGCCTCGATATGGTCTGGTACCCCGGCCATGGTGAGATGGAGCGAATCCTTCAACAGACCCCAGCCAGCAATGAGGACCACGAGGGCGATGCCTATGGAAATCAACGGGTCGAGCCAGTTCCAGCCGGTGGCCATGATGGCGAATCCGGCCACTACCACCCCGGCCGAGACCGCGGCATCGGCAGCCATGTGCAGGAAGGCCCCCTTGATATTGAGATCATTCTTCCGGCCCGCCATGAAAAGCAGCGCAGTGGCGGTGTTGATCACCACCCCGATGGCGGCGACCACGATGACGGCCATGCCGTTTACCTCGGCAGGATGGCGCAGTCGGCCCACCGCCTCCCAGAGTATGACCCCGATGGCGGCATACAAAAACAGTGCGCTTCCCAGGGAGACCAGGATGGTGCCTTTTTTGAAACCATAGGTGTGCCGGGCTGTGGCCCCGCGCTTGGCCAGGGCCATGCCGCCCCAGGCCAGGAGCAGGGTCATGACGTCGCTTAAGTTATGCCCGGCGTCGGCCATCAGCGCCAGGGAGTTGGCCAGGAAGCCGTAGCCCCCCTCTACCAGGACAAAGATCAGGTTCAAGGCAATGCCGATGGCAAAGGCCCGGCTGAAGTCAACGGGGGCGTGGCTGTGGCCATGCCCTTGGCAGTGATCGTGATTGTGTGACATTGGAAATCCCCCCACAAGGAAAATTTTTCGCTATTGTAGCCGGTAGGAACGGTCTTCCGCCCTGATTTTGTCGGCGCTTCCGTCATAATCAGGGGTCGTTTCCACCACCGGCCAGTCGGTATCGCTGGTGTAGGTCTGATATTGTTTCGGGTTGTTGATCGTGGCTGAAGGCCTGAAAACAACGTGTTCGGAGCGGTGGACGGTATCCCAGCGGGGATTGCCTCGCAAGCTTCCGCCAGGCTTGACCTGAGAGGCTGGGACTGGCTTGCCGGTGGCGGCATTGACAAATTTTTCCCCGTCCCACTCCAGGTAGTTGTTCATGCCGTCAAAGACGTAGAGCGCCGGGATCATGGCAGGGTAGCCGGGATAGACCAGCTGGCTGTCTTTTCTGACGTAGGTGGTGTCCGCTGGTTCGAAGGCGGTCAGGTTTGACCACTCCATCCACGAGCCGTCATATATCCGCACATTCGTAAAACCGCAGATCTCGTGCAGGGCGTAAAAATAAAAGGACGAGAGCGCTCCGGAATTGCAGTAGAGGATGACCGGTTTCGTGCCGTCGATTCCCGCTTTGGCGAAGAGGGCGAGGAGTTCCGCCTTGCTCTTGAAACGGTTGTCCGGGGTGACCAGCATGGGCACGGTGATGTTGTAGGCCGGAGTTTTGGTGAGATGGGCGCCCTTGATAATCCCCTCGAAGGCGGCGCTCTTGATGCTGATCGGGATGGCGAAATGATCCATCTTGGGGGTGCTGTGGATCCCCAGGTAGGGATTGGGGAACTGGATGGGGGGATTGGCTTTCATGTCAAAGGCGGCGCGCGGGGTTTTGCCGTCATTGGCTGCGGCGGCGAAGAGCATCTCGCTCAGACTGAAGACGGCTTTGTCCGCATGGCGGGTAAAGAGTTTATCCGCTGGATTGTAGCTGAAGCCTGGCACCTGATAGAGATCTGGAATCGAGTCGCTGCCCGCTGCGCCGTCCGTGTGCCGTTCATCCTTCAGATAAAAGGCGGCCGGCGGCTGGCGGTTATCCAGCAGATAGACCTCGCCATTGCTGGTCTTGTTGTTGTCAACCAGGGAGATCATTTCTTGCAGGCTCACCCGGACATCAAGATGTTTGGGGGTAAAACCGGCAACGCTGATCTTCGAGGCGGTGACAGGGGGCGTCTGTGTCCCTTTTTCCAGGGGATAACCGGCAAAGGCATACCCTTTGTTGCTGCCGTCCAGAAGTTTGATTTTATCCTGGGGGAACCCCCAATAATACAGGGTCCACCAGAGGCGCGCGCCGCAGACCATCCAGGGATTTTGCTGGGAACTGGTGAGAACCAGTACATCGCCGGGGGTGATTCCGAGCCCCTGGAGCATGGCGTCGAACTGGGCGCCGCCGGCGACCTCATGTTCGGTATTGATGGGGCCATCATTGCGGAGGGCCACCTCGCCTCCTAAATGGGATGTCAGGTAAAGCGACCCAGGGATGTGACCCAGGGCGCCCTTCCGCTCAAGCTGGAGAATAAGTTTGTATTGAGGGGAGTGTTCGCCGTACTTGCCGGCGGTCATCCGCTTCAACTTTTCCGCGTCTCCGGCGAACCATGTTTCTTTGTCTCCCGGATTGGGGGTCACGTCAATGATGACGACCCGCTCTCCCTGCTCGGTGCGGAAGCCATTGTCGATCCATTTTTGCAGTCGCGCCGGCTCGACAAGCGAGCTGGCCGATGCCGCCAGAACTGGCAGCGCGGCCCCCAAGAGGAGGAAAAGAAGGAAGATTGGCAACCGGGGGTTTTTCCGTAGCAAGAAGCGCATGCAACGTTCCTCGTTCAAGTGTGTGGAATTATTCCAGTGTGAATCCTTTGCGAAACAAGGCCAGGCAGGCGTCAACGGCCTCCGGGGCATAACGGCTGCCCCGGTAGGCCTCTATCTCCGCCAGGGCCGGGGCAATCCCGTTGGCCGGCCGGTAAGGCCGATATGAGGCCATCGCCTCGACCACATCGGCCACCGTCAGGATGCTCGCCTCCAGGAGTATCTCGTCGCCCGCAAGTTCCAACGGGTAACCGGTGCCGTCCCTCCGTTCGTGGTGCTCTAGGACGATGCGGGCAACCGGCCAGGGGAACTCTATGCCCGCCAGTATTTCATAGCCGGCCTGGACATGGGTTTTGATGAGACCCATCTCGATTTCCGACAGCCGCCCCGGTTTGCTGAGAATCTCGGCCGGCACGGAGAGCTTGCCGAGATCGTGGACGCTGGCCGCCGTGCGAATACCGTTGATCCGTTCCGCCGGCAGCCCCATTTCGCCGGCGATGGCGCAGGCCAACCGGGCTACCCGCTGCTGGTGCCCGGCGGTGTAGGGGTCTCGCTTTTCCACTGCCGAGGCCAGGGCATGGATCGTTTGCTCGAACAGCCGCCGCGACTTCTGCAGAGTCTCGCGCAGCGCTTCTTCCATCCGCTTGCGCTCGCTGATATCGGCCGCCACCGCCATGAGCCCGACGATGGCACCGGACCCGTCACGCAGGGGTGCCGTGGATACGCTGATGTCAACAGGCGAGCCGTCCTTTTTGCGGACGTGCAATTCCTTGCCGGTATATACCTCTCCGGCCAGGGCGCGATCCCGCAACTGCCGGAACTCTTCTCCCTGCCCCTCGGGAACGATGGGATTTTTATGCCCCAGGATCTCCTGTTCCGCCCAACCGAACAGACCCTCGGCAGCCTGGTTCCAGAGCAAAATCAAGGCGTCCCGGTCAACGGCAAAGGTCGCCAGCGGCGACCCCTGGACCAGCGACCAGAGGGTCTGGAGACCGATCTGTTCCGCGGTCATCCGTTGTCTGGCGGCAGGTTTTGATTTCATTTCAACCCCCTCTGGCCCGTGTGGTGACACAGCAACCCCATCATCGAAAGAGAAACGACGAAATCAGCGCGCCCGCCAGCACGATACCAGGCAGCGGCAGACGCTTCAGGAGAGCGATAAGGACGGCCAGCGCAAAAAGCACCTTAATCATCTCCCAATGGACAGCCATGCCAAATTTAACCGCGATAAATCCAAGCAGGCCGACAAACGAGGCGTATATGCTCTGGGTAATTACCGCAAAATACGGAGCGGCCTTGAATCGGTCGAAAAATGGGGCGGCGGCGATCAATAACAGGAATGATGGGGTGAATATGGCAATGGTGGCGATTGCGGCACCGGCCAATCCCAGCAGCAGATAGCCGGCAAAGGTGGCGGTAACGACGATTGGCCCGGGCGTAATCTGCCCCAGCGCAATCCCATCCATAAAGGTCTTGCTGTCCAGCCAGCCTTTTACCGCGACAACCTCCCTGAACATGATAGGAAGCGAGCCGAACCCACCGCCAAAGGCAAACAGATCCACCCTGAGCATGACCGTCGCCAGATCGAACAGCTTGCGGTCAACAAGAAAGACCATGCCATAAGTCGTCAGAGTCAACAGGGCGAGGATGACAATCTGCCCGCCTGCCTTTTGCCAGTTTTGACTGTCGTGTTGGCCAGGACTGGCGAGCGCCGTTTTTTTTACGAGCATGAGACCGGCCATGGCGGCGGCAAGAATAATGACCAGGGGATGTATGGCAAATCCAAACAGCAGGGCGGAAAAAATCGCTATTCCGATATCCACGGGAATTTTCAAGGTTTCCCGGCCAAACATATAAGCCGCATGGACAATGAGGGCGACGACGACGATCTGAAGTCCGCTGAAAATAGGAACGATGAGGTGAAGATCGTGGTAACGTTCATACAGCACCGAAAGGAGCAGCATCAAGGTAATGGCTGGCAAGCCGAAGCCGGCGTATGCCGCCAGCGCACCCGGAATCCCCCGGTGCCGCCGTCCGATATAGGCGGCCATCTGCATCCCTGTTGCTCCGGGCAGGGACTGACAAAGTGCAAGCCCCTCCCTGAACTCGGCTTCATGCAACCAGCGGCGATCCTTGACGGTGAATTCCTTCATCTGTCTGAGAATGGCCGGACCGCCAAAGGCGGTGCTCCCCAAAAGGAGAAACGAAAAAAACAGGCGCCAAAGAGACAGCGTCTCCGGCGGGATCATTCCCGCAGGGGCGCTGGCGGTGGCTACCGGCTTCTTCTCCCCAGGAGGAGGCGGCGAGAATTTCGAGGATCGGCTTGTCATGTCCCGGCGCCTTAACCAAGATGCCTGTTGAAGGCGCCTATTGGTTGTTTGCCAGCCACTCTAGGGCCGGCATTGAACTCCCCATTGCGGAGGCCGACTTGGCGAACCGGGCCACGGCGAAGGCCTCGATAATTTCATCCGTGCTGGCGCCGGCTTTCTTGGCCTGTTTGGCGTTATTCAGAATACAGGCCGGCGCATCGAGCGCGATGCCGACCGACATGGCGATCAGGGCCTTGTACTTTGGGGGGATCGCCGCTCCGCTGAAAGCGGATTGCCGCTCAGAAACAAACCGCAGCACCTGGCCTTCGTCAAGCTGCCCCAGCAGTTCCAGCGGTCTCGGCAATTCTCCCTCTTCTTTTTTGATGTTCTCCATCAATGCTTTGAAATCCATGGCAAAATCTCCTTTTAGCGTTGTTGATGGGATCAGCCAGGGGACGTTATTGCCCCCTGATCGCCGGCCCCCGTACCGCCCGCACATAGCCTTCCTGCTTGTACTCAATCTCCTGGTCGCCCCGGCACATGCAGGTGATGCCAAGCTTGATCGGCCGCGTTCCCTTGTCGGTTCCGCTGGTCCAATACTTGCTGTCGTCATGCGGGAACTCGATACCGCCGTTGTTTTTGAGGACAAAGACCTGCAACAGCTCCCAGCGTTCCTCAAGGGTGGGCAGACGCCAGTCCTGATGGCCGCCCAGATTAAGAGAAGCGGCATATTCCCGCGCCTTTTCTTGGGTGGAAAACATCTGCGGGCTCTTGTCTAGCTGCCACTGAAGCCCGGTCTTAGTATCTTCAATGATGCCGTGGTCCAACCGGATCAGCCGATCTTTATCAGGGCTAGAGGACATGGTGGTACAGGCGGTAACGGCGGCCAGGAAGATACACACGAGGCCTAGTTGCACAATTTTCATACGTTTTCTCCTCTCGTTAACGATGGCGACTCTTGTCCTTCCACCGAATAGGCGAACATGGGGATATAGATCAGGGTGAGCACCGTGCCGACCAGCAGGCCGCCGATGGCGACATCGGCCAGCGGCGAGAGCTTCTCCAGGCCCACCGCCCATTCCAGGGCGATGGGGATCATGCCAGCGATGGTGCCAAAGGCGGTCATCAGCACCGGCCGGAAACGGGCCCGCACCGACTCCACCGCCGAGTCAAAGGGCGACTCGCCGTTTTTGCGGTGTTGCTGATAAAAATCGATCAACAGCACCGAGTTCTTGATGATGATGCCGAAGAGCAGCATCACCCCCACCATGCTGGGCATGCAGCTCGGCTTGTTAAAGGCGAGCATCCCCCAGGAGGCACCGATCATGGAAAGCGGCAGCACCAGTACCATCACCACCGACATCCTGAGCGACTGGTAGATGGCCACCAGACAGAGCAGCAATAGGACAATGCCGATGGCGATGGCCTTGATCATCCGGGCAAAGGAATCCTTCATCTGGAAGATGTCGCCCTGCTGATCCATGAGCACCCCCTTGATCCCCGCCTTTTTCAGCCCCGCCACGGTGTCGGCGGTAATGATGGAGATGGGGCGGTTGCGGCGGTAGCCCGAGACATCGAGTGAGTAGAGCATCCGGTTGCGCTCGATCTTGTTGGCGGTAAAGTCCTCGCGGATGCTGGCGAAGGTGGAAAGCGGCACCGGCCCCTTGGCGGTTTGGATGGGGATGAGGGAGAGATCGCGCAGCCGGTCGCCGACCCCGTGATCGAAGTAGAGCCTGACGAACTGGGTGTCCATGGAGACCAGGTTGGCGGCCAAGGCCACCGGAATGCCCGCGAGCGGCAACTGGGCGGCAATGGCCGCAGGCGTCATGCCGTAGGCCAGGGCCCGATTGCGGTCGATGTCAAGCCGGGCCTCGGTGAAATCGTTGTCCCAACTGGTGCTTACCGAGGTGAAGCCTTTCACCCCGCGCATGGCGCTGGCCGCCTTCCTGGCCGCCTCCGGCAACAGGTGATAATCCTCGGCGTAGAGCCGGGTATCCACCGGGGCCTTGATACTGCTCATCGGGGTGGCGCCGAAATCGTACACGTCCACCGACTTGACGTTTTGCAGCCCCATGAGTTTAGTCCTGATCTCGTCCTCGATCTGCCAGATATTCTTCTTACGCGCAAAGCGGTTGACGCAGTTGATGGTCATCTTGGCCTCGGTGGGCAGCGAACCCGAGCCCAGGGACAGCACCCCCGGCTCCGAGCCGAAGGTGACGGAGCTCATCAGCACCTCGGGTCGGGCGTGCAGCCACTTGATAAAGGGCCCCAGCCGCGCCTCCACCGTCTCCACGGTCTCGTTGGCCGAAAAATCCACCTGGGCCTTGATGATCCCGGTATCCATGGGCGGCATCAGGTCCTTGCCGATCACCGGCATGATTCGGCTGAGGCTGAGCACCAGGAGCACGATCACCCCCTGGGTCATCAGCACCCGCCTGAGCCGCGACTTGCCGCGATGGGAGAAGCTCAACATGCCAACATACGGCCCCACCAGCCGCCCGAAGGTGCGCTCGTAAAACCTCTCCAGCCCCAGCTCGAACCGGGTCTTCTGGTGGCCGTTACGGTAGAGGTAGAAGCAGAGACTGGGGATGAAGGTGATGGAGAGGAAATAAGAGACCAAGAGCGCGATGATCAGGGTGGAGATCAGGGGACGGTAAATCTGCTGCGGAAAATCCCCGACAAACAAAAAGGGAAACATGATGGCGATGGTGGCCACCGTGCCGGCAAACACCGGCCCCACCACCTCCTTGGTGCCGTGGATGATGGCGTTCTCCAGCCTCTCCCTATCCGACACCAACGAGGCCTTGACCGAGTTCTGTATATCTTGCAGGTGCCGCTCGATGTTCTCCAGCACCACCACCGCGTCGTCCACCAACATGCCCATCGCCAGGATGATGGCGGTATAGACCACGGTGTTCAAGTCGCCGCCGCTGAGCCAGCGGATGGCGATGGTGGCGAAAAACACCATGGGGATGGAGGCGAGCGCCGCGACGATGGCCCGGAAATTCCCCAAAAAGATGAGGATCACCAGCAGGGTGAAGACGATGGCGTCCCGAAGCGCGTCCAGCATGTTGGTGTTGGCGGTCTCGATCAGCACCCGCTGGGTGTCGGTGAGGGCAAAGTCGATGTTGGCGTAGCGGGCCTTTAACTTCGCGATCTCGGCCCGGGCCGCCTTGGAGGTGTCCAGCACCGAACCACCCGGTGCCCGCTGGATGGCCACCGCGATGGCGGGCTTGCCGTTGCCCAGGTAGCCGGAAAACCGGGTCTGATGCTCCCAGCCCACGCTGGCGATGTCTCCCAACCGGACGTTAGGGGCCACGGGCAGGGCTTTCAACTCCTCCACCCGGTCGCGTTCGCCGTACACGGTCAAGGTCATAAAGGAGTCGGCGGACTTGGCAAACCCCACCGGCAGGTCCCGGTCGAGGGCGGAAATGGTGGCGGCGATCTTGTCGAGTGCGACGCCGCTGGCCTTGGCCTTGAACGGATCGACCCGGATGACCATCGCCGCCTGATAGCCGCCGAACACCTCGACGTTGCCGATCGCCGGATTCCGCAAGAGCGCCGGCTTGATGTCGCTGTCCGCGAGTTTGCGCACATCCTCGATGGAAAGGCCATTGCCCTTCGGCGACAGGGCGAAGACATCCACCGGCAGGGTGAAGGCGCCGGTGGTGTAGATGGCCGGATTGACGCCCTGGGGCAGCTTGGCCCGCACCTTGTTGATGGCGTTGTTGACATCGAGCGCCGCCGGGTCCAACCCTTTTTCGTACTCGAATTCGGCGCTGACGATGGACATGCCGGCGATGTTGGTGGAGCTGACCTGCCGGATGAGCGAGAGGGAGGATATCTCCATCTCGATGGGCTTCGATACCGTGGCCGCCACCACGTTGGGGGTGGCGCCCGGCACCTGGGTCATGACCACCACCGTGGGCCGGTCGGAATCGGGGAAGAGGTTCTTGGGCATAACCACTAACCCGTACACCCCGAGGACGAAAAAGGCGCCGATCAGGCTGTAGAGGAGATATGGCCGGGTGTAAAAGAAGTCAAACAGCCCCTGGCGGTCATGCTCTGTCTCAGCCATTGTCCCGGCCTCCGTCCAGATTCGGGCTGGCTGCCTGCGGTTCGGTTGCCAACCGCACCGGCACCCCGGCGGCGGCCCGCAGCAGGATGTCCGGCTTGGCCAGCAGCACCTCCTGCCCCGAGAGGTCCTGGCGCACCACCACCCCCTCGCGGCCCTGGGCCACGATATCGACTCTGGTCTTCACCGCCCTGTGGTTGGCATACGAGAGGACAAAGGACTCGCCATCGACGCCGAGCAGGGCGTCCGCCGGCACCAGGACGTTGCGGTCCTGGTAGATCACCACCCGGAGGTTGAGATATTGCCCTTCCACCGCCGCAATTTCCGCCGGCAGGGGGGCGAGATACTGACAGAGGCCGGTGCTTCCCGCCTCGTTCTTGGCGGTCAGCGGCAGCGTCCGGCCTTCCAGGATGATGGCCGTGGCCGGGGTCGTATCCGGCAGGGAGAGGTTGACATACCGCCCGGCTTTCGCCGCAATCTTAAACAGCGGCTTGCCCGGCTGGGCCAGGTCGCCGGCCTGCACCAGACGCTGGCTCACCGTGCCGTCGATAGGCGCGGTGACGGTGGCGTAACTCGCCAGGGCCGCCACCTCCTTGATGCCTTGATCTAGTGACTCCTGCTCCTTCTGCATGGTGGAGACCCCGTTTCTGGCGGCGGCCAGCTTGGCCTCAAGGCCCGCGATCTCAGACTCCTCACGGCGTGACTCCTCGACCGAGGCGCCCTTGACCGCCAGCAGCTCAAGCGTCCGTTTGTGGGTGTCCCGGGCCGCGTCGAGGGCGGTAACCGCGGCCTTGACATTCTCCTCCAAGGCCGCGATCTGGAAGGTCAACCCCTGCCGCCGGTCACGCAGGCCCTGTTCCTTGGCGCTTAAGTCTTGGGCCTCGATGGTGGCCAGCACCTCGCCTTTTTTCACCGGATCACCCTCCTGTTTCAGCACCTGCACCACCTGGCCGCTAACCTTGGTGGACAGGGTGGTGGAGAGTTGCGAGGCAACCAGCCCCATGGCCGGCAGGGTCAGCCGCACCTGACCAGGGGCGAGTTTCGCGGCTTCCACCACCACCGGCAGCACCGGGGCGGTGGGGGCCTTGGCCAGATCGGCCTTGCGCTTGGCTAACAGGCCAACGGCGGCCACCAACACCAGGACAATAACAATAGCAACCTTTTTCATTTCACCACCCCTCTAAGATCAACGCCGTACAGGACGGCCTGTTTGGCATGTATCTGCCACTGTTCATCCCGGGCCTTGGCAATGGCGGCCTGGGCCTCCAGCACCTGGGCCTCGTAGCGCAGATACTCCTCGGTGGTAGTACGACCGGAGGCGTAGGCCACCCGGGCGACGCCCAGAAGCTTACGGCTGTTGGCCAGGGACTGCTTGGCCAACGCCAGCGAGTCGGCCACCACCGGCAGTCGGGACTGCAAGTTCTTCTCCAGGGCGGCAAGTTCGATGCGGGTCTGGGCCAGCTTCTGCTCCGCCTTCTCCTCGCCGATGCGGGCCAACTCCTCGTCTGCGGTCACGGTGCGGTCGAATAAGGGCTGATTCAAGACGAGTCCGGCGAAGTTGTACGAACGGGAGATGCCGGTGTCGGTGTTATAGGCCTCACCCTCGTTGCCGGACAGGGTGCCATAGACCGACAAGGTCGGATAGCGCCCGGCCCGGGCCCGGGCCACCTCCTTTTTCTGGGCCGCCACCTCCGCCTCTTCCAAGGCCACCCCGATCAGCTTTTCCCCGGTCAAGGGGCCGGCAAGCTCCATCGCCACCGGGGCGGTCGCCGCCAGGCCGGTGAACTGATATATGTCGCGTTCGAGGTCCAGACCCTTCTGGGCCAGCTCGTCTTGCTGCTGCCGCAAGGCGAGCACCGTGTTGTCGATCTTCATCAGCTCCGCCTCCGCCGCCCGGCCGTTGTCCACCTGCATCCGGACGCTGTCCCGAGTGGCGGCCAGCGAGGCCAGCCGACCGTCAACCGCCTGCCGCAGTTCGCTTAAGGCCTGCCAGCCGCTCTCCAGTGAGATCACCGCCGCCTGACGGCTGACCAGGTTGATCCGATTGGCGATGCCGCCCCTGTCGGCCAGAAGGCGCATCTTTTCTCGCAACCGCAAGATCTTGGCGGCATAGAGCGGCGCCTCGATTGAAACGCCGTAGCGAAAAATATCCCGGGAAAAGGGGATGGATTGGCCCGCCGCCACGTTGACCTCGGTGGGCGGCATGGGCCTGAGGTTGGTGGGCGAGTTGTAGGTCTCCGCCTTGCCGAACAGCGACAGCTTGGGATAGAGACCGGCGCTGGCCTGTTCCGCCCGCAGTTCCCCCTCCCGGACGGCGAGTTCGCTGGCCCTAACCTCCGGGTGCCGGGAGGCGGCGGCCAGCAGCTCGCCGATGGTGAGGCCGCCGGCGTTTACGGCGGCGGGCAGCAGAAGCGGCAGCCACAGGGCAAACCAGGCCGCGAGCCAGCGCCAGGGGGAAAGACGGCCCGCCCTTTCCGACCTGCGGCGCCCAGGCTCCGGCAACCTGGCAGGCAGACGCGGCACGGCGCTCATCGCTTTACCCAAGCCCGGGCCTCGTCCCGGGTGGGCAGCCGGCCCACGCACTTAACCTGGCCGTCCACCACCACCGCCGGGGTGGAAAAGACCCCGTGCTTGGCGATCTGCTGAAAGTCGGTGACCTTGTCCA
>JAJYJA010000006.1 GCA_021789795.1 Deltaproteobacteria bacterium
AGGCCCCCTTCTCGTGGCCGAACAGCTCGCTCTCTAAAAGCTCGGCCGGGATGGCTCCGCAGTTGATGGGCACGAAGGGATGGTCGCGGCGCGGCCCCTGGGAGTGGAGGGCCCGGGCGATCAGCTCCTTGCCGGTGCCGGACTCGCCCTGCACCAGGATGGTGGTGTCGGTGTCCGTCACCTTGGAGATCAGGGCGAACAGCCGCCGCATGAGGTCACAGCCGCCGATGATCCCGGCAAAGCCGTCGTAGTTGGTCGAGGTCATGGGAGTTCCCGGGGAATGGCTCAGGCCGGACGAGCGCTAGCCGTCTAGCCACCGGCGTCGGAAATCCCGTCCGCCAACATTTTTATACGCCCTTTCCCGGACAATATCCATAAAAAATTGGCACCTAGTCAAGTGGTTATGGGGCATTGGCCGGGCCGCAGACGGCATTTTTACCGGCGGGGCGAGGTTGAAGGTTTACGAGTCTGGCCGAACGGGGTATGGTGAGCGGGACTTGGCCTCCGCCCAGGGCAAACGCCCCCCCGACTCCCTGGTCAGACCGGGCTTAATGGCCAGCCAGCCTCCGTCTCGCGAGCCTATGGAACGCATCCCCCCCCAGACCACCATCATCGAGTTCGGTAAGGTGAGCAAGATCTACCCGCCGGACGTCATCGCCCTGCGCGACCTCTCCTTCTCGGTCCAGGCCGGGGAGACCCTGTTCCTCACCGGGGCGAGCGGGGCCGGCAAGAGCACCCTGCTGAAGCTGATCTGCGCCCTCGAACGGCCCAGCCGGGGGATGGTGGAGGTGGCGGGCCAGGACCTGGCCAGAATCAGCCCCGGCCGGCTCCAGGCCTTGCGGCAGCAGCTCGGGGTCGCCTATCAGGATTTCAAGATGCTCCCCCGGCAGACGGTCTTCCGCAACATCGCCATGGCCATGGAGGTGGCCTACGCCCCCCAAAAGGCCATCCGGGAACGGGTCGACCACCTGCTCGACCTCCTAAGACTCACCAGCAAGCGGGAGGTGATCTTAGACAAACTCTCCCGGGGCGAGCAGCAGCGGGTGGCCCTCGCCCGGGCGGCGGCCAACTCCCCGCCCATCCTCCTGGCCGACGAGCCCACCGGCAACCTCGACCCCGCCACCACCCGGCTGGTGATGGCCCTGTTTGAACAACTGCGGCGGGCCGGCACCACCCTGATCATCGCCACCCACGATCCGGCCCTGTTCAGCGGCTCGCCCCATCAGATCATCGAGCTGGCCCAGGGTCGGATGGTCTCCCGCCGTCCCGCCGCCTCCGAAAGGCCGTAGCCCATGAATACCGCCCCCATCCTCACCCAAACGGCCCGCAACCTCCGCCAGACCTTGGGCTCCCAAATCATGACCCTGATCACGGTCAGCCTCTCGGTCTTGATCTTCGCCTTCTTCTGCCTGGTGTTCTTCAACCTGCGGCGGGCGGGGGAACAGTTCGGCGAGTACATCAAGCTGATCGTCTATCTGAACGAAGAGCCCTCCGCCGCCGAACGGGCGATGCTCGAACAAAAGATCCAAGAGTTCTCGCCGGTGGAGAAAATCGTCTTCAAGTCCCGACAGGAGGCCTTCGAGCAGTTGAGCCGCCAGCTCGGCCCCGACCGCGACCTGCTCACCGACCTCACCCCCGACTTCCTGCCCCCCTCGATCGAGGTCTATCCGGCCCGGAACCTGAAGGCCATCTCCAAGATCAAGGAGTTCTCCGACTTTCTGCTCACCCTGCCCAAGGCCAAGAAGGTGCAGTACGGCCGGGAGTGGATCGAACGGCTGGCCACCCTGACCCAACTGGTGCGGGTGATCGTTTACCTAAGCGGCGGCATCCTGATCCTGACCTCGACCTTCATGGTCTCCAGCACCATCCGCCTGACCGTGGCCACCCGTCAGGGGGAACTGGAGATCCTCCGGCTGCTGGGCGCCGACTCCACCTATATCCGCGTCCCGCTGTTCCTGGAGGGCCTGTTGCAGGGCGTCCTGGGCCCGGGCCTGGGCTTGTGCTGCCTGTACCTGATGTTCTTCTGGATCAAGGGCCACTTCCACGGCCACAGCCTGCTCGACACCATCGCCTTCTCCTTCCTGCCCACCCCCCTGATGCTGCTGATCTTTGTGGCCAGCATCCTGCTCTGCACCGCCGGCAGCCTGATCTCGATCCGCAAGGCCCTGCGCATCTAAGCCATGCCCCGTCCCCCGCGCCTCGCCCCCTTAGTCGTCCTGGCCGCCGTTCTCGCCCTGACGGCGCCCTCTGTGGGGCGGGCCGGCCAGCCGACCCCCGGCCACCAGGACGAGGCCCAGCTCAAGCAGGTGCAGACCCAGATCCATTCCCAGCGGGACAAACTCGAAGACGCCCGGATCAAGATCTTAAACCTCCGGCAGGAAATCGACCGGATCGCCAGCCAGATGAAGAAGAGCCAGGCCACCCTGCGGGGCTTGCAAGACGCCCTCCAACGCCAAGAGGCCGGCATCCGGGGCAAGGAGAAGGAGATCGCGGCCCTTGGCGAGCAGAAGGAGGCGGTGGCGGCGCACGTCAAGAATCGGCTGGCCGCCTTCTACCAGACCGGGGAGGTGGGGATCTTAAACGCCCTGTTCGCCTCCGGCAATCTGGGCGAGCTGCTCAACCTCCAGGAGTACGTCCAGAAGCTCTTTCAATACGACCGGCAGTCCCTGGGCGAGTTCCGCCGGCAGCTCGACCGCTTGGCCGCCGCCCAGGCCGAGCTGGTCAAGGGCAAGGAACGCTCCCAGGCCCTGATCGGCCAGGTCAAGGAGGGCGAGGCGGCCCTGGCCAAGAGCCAGGAGGAGCGGGATAACCTGCTGACCAAGGCCAAGGCCGAGGAGAAGCTCTACCAGCAGGCCTTGCAGTCCCTGGAGGCCGACGCCAAAAGACTCGCCAAGACCATCGCCCAGGCCCGGCGGGCCGAGGCCCTGGCCGCCAAGCGACGGGCGGCGGCCAAGAAGGACAAGGCCGGGCATCTCCCCCCCGGCGAGCCCGGCACCGGGTTCGTCGGACAAAAGGGCCGGCTGCCGCCGCCCGCCGTCGGTAAGATCCTGCGCCGGTTCGGGCCGTATCAGGACAATTTCGGCAACCAGTTGCACAACGAGGGCCTGGACCTGGCGGTGCCGGCCAAGACCGAGGTCAAGGCGATCCACGCCGGGCGGGTGATCTTCGCCGGGTTAATGCCGGGCTACGGCCAGATGGTGATCGTCGACCACGGCGACCAGTACTACAGCCTGGCCTCCGGCCTGACGGCCCTTAAGAAGAAAAAGGGCGACCAGGTGCGGGCCGGCGAGGAGATCGGTCTCTCCGGCGGCGACGAGGGCGGGGGCCACCCCGGCCTGCATCTGGAGATCCGGCACGGCTCCACGGCCCTCGACCCCCTGCTCTGGTTCGACTCCCGCCGGCTCAAGCCGTAAACCGGGCCGGGGCTCGCTCTCCGCCTACCGGCCGGCTTGTTTTCCCCACCTGTTCCTGAGCCGCTTTATGGCCTCCACCACCTGCCCCCGGTCGCCGAAGGCCGAGAGCCGGAAATAGCCCTCGCCGCTGGGCCCGAAGCCGCTGCCCGGGGTGCCCACCACCTGGCACTCGGCCAGCAGCCGGTCGAAAAACTCCCAGCTTCCCAGGCCGCCAGGCGTCTTAAGCCAGATGTAGGGGGCGTTCACCCCCCCGTAGCAGACGATCCCCGCCTCCGACAGCCCCGCGCGGATCAGGCGGGCGTTTTCCATGTAGAAGTCGATGGTCTCCTGCACCTGGGGGGCGCCCTCCTCCGAATAGACCGCCGCCGCCGCCCGCTGCACCGGGTAGGAGACCCCGTTGAACTTGGTGCACTGCCGCCGGTTCCACAACCGGTTCAAGGCGATTCGCTCTCCTTGGGCGGTGATGGCGGAGAGCCCCTCCGGCACCACGGTCAGGCCGCAGCGCACCCCGGTGAAGCCGGCGGTCTTGGAGAAGGAACGAAACTCGATGGCGCACTTCCGGGCGCCCGGAAGCTCGTAGATCGAGTGCGGCACGCCGGGCTCGGTGATGAAGGCCTCGTAGGCGGCGTCGAAGAGGATGATCGCCTGGGAGTCGAGGGCGTAATCGACCCAGCCCTGCAACTGCTCCCGGCTGGCCACGGCGCCGGTGGGGTTGTTGGGGTAGCAGAGGTAGATGAGATCGACCCGCTCCGCCGGGAAGGCGGGGGCGAAGTGGTTCTCGGCGGTGCAGGGCATGTACACCAGGCCCTGGTAATAACCCCGCTCATCGGCCTCGCCGGTGCGGCCCGCCATGACGTTGGTGTCGTTGTAGACCGGATAGACCGGGTCGCAGATCGCCACCCGGTTGCCGAGGTCGAAGATGTCTAGGATATTGGCGGTGTCGCACTTCGAGCCGTCGGAGATGAAGACCTCGCTGGCGGCCAGCTCGACGCCTAAGGGCCGGTACGACTTGTCGATGATGGTGTCGATCAGCCAGTCGTAGCCCTGCTCGGGGCCGTAGCCGTGGAAGGTGCCGGCCTGGGCCAGCTCGTCCACCCCCTGGTGAAAGGCCCGGATCACCGCCGGCGCCAGGGGCCGGGTGACATCGCCGATCCCCAGCCGGATGATCTGGGCCTGGGGGTGGGCAGCGGCAAAGGCCTTGACCCGCCGGGCGATCTCCGGGAACAGGTATCCGGCCTTGAGTTTCAGGTAGTTGTCGTTTAAGCGGGCCATGTCTCTCCTCCTTCCTCAATCTCGATGGTTCCCGGACGAACCGGGGCCTCTCCGCAGGCCCTGATTAGAAGATTTGCCGGGGTTTGTCAATGCCGGCGTCGGCGGAGATCGGGCCTTCGCCCTTCGCCGTCGCTTGACAGCCCCGGCGGCGGGGCTTATCTGTTTGCATACTTGAAAATGGGCCGCAAGCGGCACCTCCCCTCACCAACGGAGAAAAAACATGCAAATCGACAAGTTCACCCTGAAGTCCCAGGAGGCCTTGCAGGAGGCCCAGAACCTGGCGGAACAAAACGGCCAGCAGGAGCTCCTGGCCGAACACCTCCTGGCCGCGATCATGCGGCAGCCCGAGGGGGTGGTGCCGCCGGTGCTGAAAAAGCTGGGCCTCGACCCGGCCACGGTGGCCGCCGAGGCCGAACGACTGCTCGCCGCCCTGCCCAAGGTCAGCGGCCCTGGCTTCGGGCAGGTGTCCCTGTCGGTTAGTCTCAAGAAGACCCTGGATCGGGCCTTCGCCGTTGCCAAGTCCATGCAGGACGACTACGTCAGCCAGGAGCACCTCTTCCTGGCCATGCTGGAGGACGGCGGCCCGGCGGGTTCCACCCTGAAACGACTGGGGATCGGCAGGGACGACTTCCTCAAGGCCATGGTCGCCATCCGCGGCAATCAGCGGGTCACCGACCCCAGCCCCGAGGCCAAGTACCAGGCCCTGGAGAAGTACGGCCGCAACCTCACCGACCTGGCTCGCCAAGGCAAGCTCGACCCGGTGATCGGCCGTGACGACGAGGTGCGGCGGGTGGTGCAGGTCCTGGCCCGGCGCACCAAGAACAACCCGGTGCTGATCGGCGAGCCGGGGGTGGGCAAGACCGCCATCGTCGAGGGCCTGGCCCAGCGCATCGTGGCCGGCGACATCCCGGAGACCCTGCGCAACAAGCAGGTCATCGCCCTCGACATGGGGGCCTTGATCGCCGGGGCCAAGTACCGGGGCGAGTTCGAGGATCGCTTGAAGGCGGTGCTGAAGGAGGTGCAGAAGCGGGCCGGGGAGATCATCTTGTTCATCGACGAGATCCACACCCTGGTGGGGGCCGGGGCCGCCGAGGGGGCGATGGACGCCTCCAACATGCTCAAACCCGCCCTGGCCCGGGGCGAGCTGCACTGCGTGGGCGCCACCACCTTGAACGAGTTCCGCACCATCGAAAAGGACCCGGCCCTCGAACGCCGCTTCCAGCAGGTGCTGGTGCAAGAGCCGTCGCTTTCCGATACCATCGCCATCCTGCGGGGGATCAAGGAGAAGTACGAGGTCCACCACGGCATCCGGATCACCGACGGGGCCACGGTGGCCGCCGCCACCCTGTCCAACCGTTACATCACCGACCGCTTCCTGCCCGACAAGGCCATCGACCTGATCGACGAGGCCAGCTCGCGGCTGCGGATCGAGATCGACTCCATGCCCACCGAGATCGACGAGGTGGATCGCAAGCGGATCAAGCTCGAAATCGAGCGCGTGGCCCTGAAGAAGGAAAAGGACGCCGCATCGAGGGAGCGGTTGACCAAGCTGGAGGCGGAGCTCGCGGACTTAAACGAGGAGCTCAACGCCATGAAGGGCCACTGGCAGCTAGAGAAGGATCACATCCAGCGCCTCCGCCAGATCAAGGGCCAGATCGACGAGGCCCGGGTGGAGGAGCAGCAGGCCGAGCGCCAGGGCGACCTGAGTCGGGTGGCCGAGATCCGCTACGGCCGGATCAGCGGCCTGGAGCGGCAGTTGCAGGAGGCCAACGACCGCCTGCTCGAGGTGCAGAAGGATCGCCGGATGCTCAAGGAGGAGGTGGACGAGGAGGATATCGCCCAGGTGGTGGCCAAGTGGACCGGCATCCCGGTTGACCGGCTGCTCTCCGGCGAAAAGGACAAACTGGTGCACGCCGACGAGTATCTCGCCCGGCGGGTGGTGGGCCAGGAGAAGGCCATCACCGCCATCGCCAACACCGTGCGCCGGGCCCGGGCCGGGCTGCAAGACCCCAACCGGCCCCTGGGCTCCTTCATCTTCCTGGGCCCCACCGGGGTGGGCAAGACGGAGCTGGCCCGGACGCTCGCCGAGTTCCTGTTCAACAGCGAACGGGCCATGATCCGGCTCGACATGTCGGAGTTCATGGAGAAGCATTCGGTGGCCCGGCTGATCGGCGCCCCGCCCGGCTACGTGGGCTACGACCAGGGGGGGTATCTCACCGAGGCGGTGCGGCGCAAGCCCTATTCGGTCATCCTCTTCGACGAGATCGAAAAGGCCCATCCCGACGTGTTCAACGTCCTCTTGCAGATCCTAGACGATGGCCGGATGACCGACGGCAAGGGCCGGACGGTGGATTTCAAGAACGCCATCCTGATCATGACCTCCAACCTGGGCAGCCAACTGATTATGGATTTGGCCGGCCGCGACGAGGAGGCCATGCGGCGGGGCTTGGACGAGCTCCTGCACCGCCAGTTCAAGCCCGAATTCTTAAACCGCATCGACGAGATCATCACCTTCCACGGCCTGCGCCGGGAGGACCTGGCCCGGATCGTCGATATCCAGCTCGGCCTGCTGGCCGAACGGCTCGCGGCCCAGCACTACCGGCTGACGGTGACCGACCGGGCCAAGGGTTTCCTGATCGAGGTGGGCTACGACCCGGCCTTCGGCGCCCGGCCCTTGAAGCGGGCCATCCAGCGCTACCTCCAGGACGCCCTGGCCATCCGGGTGCTAAACGGCGACTTCGCCGAGGGCGAGGCGGTGGTGGCCGACCTCGCCCCCGACGGCCAGTCCCTGGAGTTCCGCAAGGGGTAAGGAGGAGGCCGGGGAAGGCTGCCTAACTTCGGCTCTTCGCTCAAACGGAATCGGCACCAAGGACTGGGCAAAAAGTCTCCTTGCAAACACTCCGGCCCTGTCCCGACAAGCCGGGCCAGCTCTGCTTGACATATCATGCTCAACCTGCCAATATCGAAAACATGGAAGCCTCTTGCAACATGATCAAGGCAACCGAATATAACAAGTTGATCTTAAGTTGTTTATGTCAGTTAAGGGTGGTGATTTCGCCAAAAGACAAAGCTTGGGAAGGGCCTTTGACCTCAGCGTTGAGCATCTTCTTCTCTAATGATGAGCCCAAGCGCTACTTGCAGGAACCAACCGGTAACTTGGCGTAACGAGTCAGGCATGTGGGAAATAGCAAACAATTGCAGGATGGTGCAATATGGGTCAGGTACAATACATCTCGGACGAGAACAACAATGTCACCGGCGTTATCGTGCCTATTGATCTTTGGCATGAATTGCAGGCGGAGAAGGAAACTGCCTATCTGCTGGAAGGCGAGGCAATGAGAGAGCGCCTGTTGCAGGCGAGAAAACGCCAGACAGGAATGCCGTTTGAGGAAGTCTGTGAAAAACTTGGAGTTTGATCCGGCGGCCTTTGAGGATCTGATCTGGTGGATTGAGCAGGATCGCAAGAAGGCTCTCCGCATTGTCAAGCTGGTCAAGGAAGTACAGCGGCACCCCTTTGAAGGTGCCGGCAAGCCGGAAGCGTTAAAACACGATCTGTCCGGTTGCTGGTCTCGCCGCATCGACGACGCGCACCGACTGGTGTACGAAGTTCTGGAAGACAAGATCAGGATTCTTGCCTGCCGGTATCATTATTGATGGTCTCGCAGAAAGGTAGCCGACAGCGCCTCAGATGCACGAAGCCAGCCGGCGAGCTATACTTTTGCGGTATGTGAGCAGGCTGGTGACCAAGCAGATGGGGCGCGACGGGACAGTTACGTTGTTTAGTGAACGGCGTCTAGCGAGACCATCCCGCCCAACGGATCAGCAGTAAGAAACAACCGCGCCGGGCAGGGACTCTTCCTGGCCGTGCTGGTCGATCACCGTCTCCAGCAGGTCTCGTTGCAGCAGGGAGAGAGAGGCGAAGCGGACGCCGCAGCGCCGGTCGCCCTCCCGGGAGTCGGACAGCGGTCGGTCGGAGACGATCTGGGCCGGCAGGCCGGTGATGGCGAAGTTGTCGCCCCGGATGTCCATCTGGATCGTCCGGCGCGGCCAGGCGGAGGCGCCGTTGTGGCTGAAGGACAGCCCCTTGTGGCTTAAGTCGAGGATGAGCCCCGAGGGCCGCGCCTGGTTGGCGATCAGGGCGCTGGCCTGGCCGCGCAGCCGGTAACGGGCCGCCTCCCGGCGCTCCGAGGCGATGGGCCACAGCCGCCGCTTGAAGATCTGGGCCGGGCACTTGGGGTGGTTTAGGCCGTAAACCTTGTGATGGGTCAGGATCTGGGTCAACTTGCGGTCGGAAAACACCGCCGGGCTGCGCTTGGCCACGAAGACGATGCAGTCGGCGCACACCCCGTGGACGCTGACCGTGTAGTTCAAGGCCTCGGCGTGTTCCCAGCATGGCGTCTCGGGGTGCCGGCGCGCCACGCAGCCGTCGCCGCTACAGCGCATAATCTCCCAACAGGGCTTCTCACTGACCAACGTCATCGTTTCCTCCCCCTCGCAAAAGGTTGTAGGCCTGACAACTCGGGTGTGAAATATGTTGGGACTTGCTTACCACATGTCAACCCTGGGCTCCACAAAAAAAAATGCCAGGGAAAATCAGGGGGGCTAATCGTCGGTCTGCGGCAGGCGGATGGTGAACACCGTGCCCTGGCCCTCGGTGGAATCGACCTCGATCTGGCCCAGATGCGATTCAACGATGTTCTTCACGATTGCCAGGCCCAGGCCCGTGCCCCTATTTTTTCTGGTAAAAAATGGGGTGAAAATCTGGCCCAGCACCTCCTCGCTCATCCCCTGGCCGGTGTCGGCGATTTCGATCTTCAGGGAACGGGTGCGCCGCTCCGAGACCAGCCGGACGGTCAGCACCCCGCCCTCGGGCATGGCGTGGACGGCGTTGACCAGGATGTTTAAGATCGCCTGGTAGAGGTGATCGCTGTCCACGGTGGCGGTGACCGCCGCCTCGATCGCCCGCTCAATGGTGATCCCCGCCTTGCTGAACTCCGGCTCCATGAAGGCCAACGCCCGGTTGAGCAGCTCGCCGACGGCGGCGGGGGCGAACCGCATTTTCTGGGGCCTGGCGAAATCCAGAAACTCGGTGACGATCCGGTCCAGGCGCCGGGTCTCCTGGACGATGATGGCGGTCAGGTGTTCGTTGCCGGGGGCCAGCTTGGCCACCCTTTTACCCAGCACCTCGGCGGTGCTGCGGATGATCCCCAGCGGGTTTTTGATCTCGTGGGACACGGCGGCCACCATCTTGCCCAGGCCCGCCAGTCTCTCGATGTGGTTGATCCGCTCCTCCATCTTGAGCCGTTCGGCGGCCCGCCGGGCGATGATCCGGTCGCCCCGGGCCACGATCAGCCGCAGGGCCACGAACAGCCCCGACATCATGGCGACGCAGATCAGGATGATCAAGGCCTCCAGCCGGGTCATGGCCCGCAGGTCGGGGGTCAAGTCCTGGACGATCTCGAACACCCCCAGGATGGGGCCGGTATCCTCGCCCAGGCCCCGTTCGAGGCGGAAGGGGATGAAGGTGCGCAACTGCCCGTGCAGCCCATGCCGGCCCGGCAGCAGGTCGAACAGGTTGCCACTGGTGCTCAGGGTCGAGATGTTGCCGCCCTCCCTGGCCTTCCGGTAGCCGGGGCTCGCCTCCTCCATCCGGCCCACCCGCTCGGAGATGGTGCTGTAGGCCACCCGGGGGGCGTTATTCTCGTAGATGGTGACCGACTGGATGTTCAGGCCGTGGGTGGTGTTCTTGATGATGGCGTCCAGGCGCTGGAACTGCTCTGGCTTGCGCAGGGCGATCTCGCTGAAGCGCAGGTAGGTGGGGATGACAAACTGCTGATAGACCTGGTGGTTTAAGTTCTCGGCCAGCACCAGGGCATAGGCCTCGCTGCGCTGGAGGAGCATCTCCTTGGTCTTGTCGGAGATCAGCCACACCAAGAGGCCGGAGAACACCAAGAGGACGGCCAGGGCCGAAAAGGAGAAGTACTTGACCAGCTCGAAGGGCTTCTGATCCAGGTTCTCGGGCGTCAGGTCGCGGGGAGGCTCAGTCATGGCAGACCCCGCACCGCCGGCAGTTGGTCGTCTCCCCGATTTCGCAGGGCCGGGAGGGCTTGGCCCGCAAGGCCAGTTGGTACTCGCGCCACAGGTAGTCGCGGCTTAGGCCGTGATCGACGACCTCCCAGGGCAGGAACTCGTGTTCATCGCGGCCCCGCAGGGCGTAATCCTCAGGCGCCACCCCCGCCCGCCGGAAGGCCTGTCGCCAGTTGCCGCCCGTCTCGCTTAAGCAGAGCAGGGCCTCGCCCACCCGCCGGTCGCCCCTGGCCAGGGTGGCCTGGAAGAAGGCCTCGTCGGGGCGGTCGATGGCCATTTGCAGGTGCGGACAACCCGTAAGCCCGGCGCGCAGGAACTTTATCTTGTCCTTGAGCCGATCCACCGGGCAAAAGGGGGCGAACTGAAAGGGGGTCCAGGCCTTGGGCACGAAGCAGTTGACGCTCAAGGCCAGCCGGCAGACCCGGCCCCGGGGCCGGCCCACCTCGACCACCGCCATTTGCAGGTCGCGGATCAAGTCGATCATCTCCCGCAGATCGTCGTCGGTCTCGGTGGGCAGGCCGATCATGAAGTAGAGTTTCAAGGTGTGGATCCCAGACCCCGCCAGGTTAATCGCGGCCCGCAGGCAGTCCTCGCGGGTGAGGCCCTTGTTGATTACCCGGCGCAGGCGCTCCGAGCCCCCGTCCGGGGCGATGACCGCCGTCTTCACCTCGCTTTGGGCCAGCAGCTCAAGCAAGGGGCCGTGGACGGCGTCGGCGCGCAGGGAGGAGAAGGACAGGCGGCACCCCTCGGCCAGTAAAAACTCGCTCACCCGGTCAAGCTCCTCGGGCCGGGCCATCTCCATGCCCAACAGCCCCACCCGCCGGCAGTCCGGGGGCCGGGCCTCGACGGCGGCGGTGATCGCCGGGGCGGGCCAGAGCCGGGGCGGGCGATAGACGAAGCCCGCGGCGCAGAACCGGCAGCCCCGGCTACAGCCCCGGCCCAGCTCTACCAGATGCAGACTCGCGAACTCGGTCTCCGGGCTTAGGATCTGCGAGTGCCCCGCCACCGGGCCGCCCGGATGCAGGTTGCGTCGGACCCGGGCTGGGAGGCCGGGGGCCGGCTCCATGGCCAGCAGGCGGCCATCCTCGCCGTAACGCGGCTCGTAAAGCGAGGGCACGTAGCAGCCCGGCAGGTTTGCGGCCAGCTCCAGGAGCCGCTCGGCAAGGGGTTTCCCGGCGGCCAGAAGCCCAGGCAGGCTGGCCACGAACCGCTCCGCCACCGGCTCGAACTCGCCGAGCAGGAACAGGTCCATGAAGGGGGCTAGCGGCTCGGGGTTGATGAAGGTTGCCACCCCGCCGCCCACCACCAGCGGGGCGCAAGGTTCCGCCGCCCGCCTCCTGGCCAGCGGCTCGATGCCGCCCCGGCGGAGCAGGGCGAGCACCCCCAGGAAATCACGCTCGAAGCTGACCGAAAAGAGGAGAACCGGGAAGTCCCGCAGGGGCCGGTTGGACTCGACGGAAAGGGGGGGATCGCCGGGCCGGTCGGGGAGGAAGAAACGCTCGCAGACCAGGTGCGAATGCCGGTTGAGCCGCGCCCAGACGAGTTGCAGGCCCAGGTTGGACATCCCCAGGTGGTAGGTGTTCGGAAAGAGCAGGGCCACCGGCAGCCGATCCTTCCACTTGCGCCTCAGTCCGCCGGTCTCGGTGGCGAACCGGTCGCCGGGCGGGGGCCGGTCTCGGCGTCCCTGGCTCATCGGGCGGGGAGGAGAGTTGGCACCAACTCGCAACCTGCCGGCGGCTGGCTTAGGCCCTCAGTTTTCGTTGCGGCGCAGATAGGTGGGCACCTCCAGTTCGTCCTCGGTGGGGAGGGGGGTTCGGGTCTGGGCGAACAGGGGCCGGCGGGCGCGCAGGGAGGTGGTCTGGGTGGTGACGAAGTCGCCGCCCCGCTCGCTTGGCTCCGGTCTCCGGGGCGGGGCCGGCGGGGGGGCGGGCTTGGCCGCCGCCAACTCCTGCTCCGACTCCTTCTTGCGCAGCAGGGAGGTGACGTTGCCAGGCAGGGTCTCCAACTGCTCCTCCTCCTTGATGCCGGTGGCGATGACCGTGATCCGCATGGATTCGCCCAGGGTCTCGTCGAAGATCACCCCCAGGATGATGTTCGCCTCGTCGTGCACCTCCTGGTAGATACGGGTGGTGGCCTCGTTGACCTCGGCCATGGTCAGGGAGGTCTCGCTGGCCGAGATGTTGACCAGCACCCCCTTGGCGCCGCTGATGCTGATGTCCTGAAGTAGGGGGCTGGCGATGGCCTGGTTGACCGCCTCCACCGCCCGGTTCTCGCCCAGGCACTGGCCGGCGCCCATCAGGGCCGTGCCCATCTCGTTCATGATCGCCCGGACGTCGGCGAAGTCGGGGTTGATGTAGCCCCGCATGTTGATCAGATCGGAGATGCCCTTCACCGCCTGCACCAGCACCTCGTCGGCCATCTTCATCCCCTCGATGAAGGTGGTGCCCTTGTGGCTCATGGCGGTCAGCCGGTCGTTGGGGATGGTGATGATGGTGTCCACATGCTCCTTGAGCTTGGCCCAGCCGGCCTCGGCGTTCCTCATCCGGGCCCGGCCCTCGAAGATGAAGGGCTTGGTGACCACCCCCACGGTGAGCGCCCCCAGCTCGCGGCTGATCCGGGCCACCACCGGGGCGGCGCCGGTGCCGGTGCCACCGCCCATGCCGGCGGTGACAAAGACCATGTCCGAGCCCGCCAGGGCGTCGCGGATCTCCTGGATGCTCTCCTCCGCCGACTCGCGGCCCAGCTCGGGGTTGGCCCCGGCGCCCAGGCCCTTGGTCTTCTTGGGGCCAAGCTGGATCAAGACCTCGGCCTTGGAGGACTCCAGGGCCTGGAGATCGGTGTTGGCGGCGATGAAGTTCACCCCCGCCAGGCCGCTGTCCACCATGGTATTGACCGCGTTGCCGCCGCCGCCGCCCACCCCGATGACCGTGATCTTGGCCCTGGTATCCAGTTGCGCCGCCATTGCAAAGGTCGTGTTGCCACCCGTCATATCGCCCTCCCTGTTTCTTTCCGGTTCAACCCGAATTCGTGATTTTTTGCAACGGTAAAATGCACCTTTCCTGGCCGAAGATAGTTTTTAATTTAAGCTAGTTGCGACTCTGTCCCCCGGCTGGCCTCCCTGCCACTTGGTTACAGTATCCTGCCGATCAGCCCCTTGACCTGGCTGGCGATCCGCCCCAGGGTACCCTTGTTGCGGTTGGCGCTGGCCAGGGCGTCGGCGCGGTTGCGCAGGCCGTACAGGAGGAGGCCCACGGCGGTGGCGCACTGGGGGGTGTTGATGATGTCGTTCACCCCGCCGACCCCGTGCGGCATCCCCACCCGCACCGGCAAATCGAAGATCTGCTCCGCCAGTTCCTGGATGTTGGTGAGCAGGGCGGTGCCGCCGGTCAGCACCACCCCGACGTTGACCAGGTCCTTGACCCGGGTTTCGCCCACCTTGACCTCGCACATCTCCCGGTTGATTAAGGAGAGCATTTCCTCCACCCGGGGCTCCAGGATCTCGCCCATCACCTTGCGGGACAGCTTGCGCGGGCTGCGGCCCCCGACGCTGGGCACCTCGATGGTCTGATCCTTGTCGATCATGGCCGCCAGGGCGCAGCCGTGCATCTCCTTGAGGCGTTCGGCGTCCTTCATCGGGGTGCGCAGGCCGATGGACAGGTCGTTGGTCAGGTTGTTGCCGCCCAGGCCCAGCACGTAGGTGTGCTTGATCGCCCCGTCGGAGAAGATGGCCAGGTCGGAGGTGCCGCCGCCGATGTCCAAGAGGGCCACCCCCAGCTCCCGCTCCTCGGGGGTGAGTACCGCCTCGGCGGAGGCCAGTTGTTCGAGCACAATGCCCGCCACCTCCAGGTGGGCCAGGTTGCAGCACTTGACGATGTTGTGGATGGAGGTGGCGGAGCCGGTGACGATGTGGACGTTGGCCTCCAGCCTGACCCCGGTCATGCCTTGGGGGTCCTGGATGCCGGAGTGGTCGTCCACCGTGAATTCCTGGGGCAGGACGTGGATCACCTTCTGATCGGGCGAGATATTTACCGCGCTCGCCGCCTCCACCACCCGGGCGATGTCGTCCCGCAGGATCTCCTCCTGCTTGATGGCGATCAGGCCGTGGCTGTTGAAGCCGTTGATGTGGCTGCCGGCGATGCCCACATAGACGGTGGAGATGGTGCAGCCGGCCATCTGCTCCGCCTCGTGGACGGCCTCGGCGATGGAGTTCACCGTGTTTTCGATGTTGACCACCACCCCCTTGCGCAGCCCGATGGAAGGGTGGACGCCCATGCCGATGATATTTACCTTGCCGTCGGTAACGTCGGCCACCACCACGCAGATCTTGGTGGTGCCGATGTCGAGCCCAACCAGCAGTTCCGAGTCTTCCCGCCCCATGCCTGTCACCTTTGCCGCCCGCTCAGCCGTTTTTTTTGCCCGGAGCAGAATTCTCCTGGCCGACCAGCACCTTGTTTTCCAGATAATCCATGCGGATATAGGCCACGGTCTGAAATTCCTTTTTCTTATACAACCAGTACAGCACCTTGGCTAGACGATAATACGACTTTTCCCCCAGATCATGGCCCAGTAAGATGGGAAAGGGCCGGTCGGCCAGAAACATGGTGGCCTCCCCTGAGCCCGAAAAGTGCAGCTCCGAGATGTTCTGGGCCGGCAGCGAGGAGCTGCCCCGGGCCGCGAAGCGGATGAAGCGCAGGGCCGCGGTCAGGGTGTCGGGGTCTGACACCCTGGGGGGCTGACCCTTGGCGCTGGCCGAGGCCTTCAGGCCGGTGATCACCGGGAAATCAAGCTCCGCCTGGCCGGTCAGGGGGGCAAAGGGCTTACCCTTGGCGTCCAGGTAGTACAGCCCCTGGTCGGTGTCGATCAGGGCCACCGGCCGCCGCTCCCGCACCTCGATGCGCAGGTGGCTGGGCCAGTCCCGGCGCAGGTTAACGCTCTCGATCCAGCCGCAGCCCTCGATCCGTGCGCGGATGGCGTCCAGGTCGAGGGCCAGCAGGTTGGCGTGGGCCTTGACCTGGGCCATCCTGAGGATGGCGTCCTTGGACACCTCCTGGTTGCCGGTGATGTCGATGGCGGTGACGTGGAAGAAGTCCGACTGGCACAGCCCGTGATAGCAAAACACCAGGCCGCCGATAACCCCGCCCGTCATGAGCCCGCTGAGTACCAGGAGGATGAGGAGGCCCTTCTTGACCTCGGGCTCGCTTAGGCTGTTGCGATGCAACGGGTTGCCGCGCCACTCCTGTTTTATGCCCCTGGCCATCTTCGATCCCCCCTGGTTATTCCAGTATTGCCGGCTGATCTTCCAGTCCGTCCCAGCGCCCGACGAACCTTACCTCCGGCTCCAGACGGATGCCGCAGCGCCCCTCGACTAGGCCTTGCACCAGGCGCATCAGCCGCCAGAAGTCGTAAGCGGTGGCCTGGCCCCGGTTGACCAGGAAGTTGGCGTGCGCCGGCGACACCTGGGCCCCACCCACCGTCAGGCCCTTGAGCCCCGCCTGTTCGATCAGCCGGCCCGCCGCCTCGCCGGGCGGATTCTTGAAGAAGGAACCGGCGCTGGCCACCGCCTTGGGCTGCTTGGCCCGCCGCTGCCGGACGTAATCCTGACACCGGCGGACTATCTCCCGCGGTTCGTCGGCTCGCCCCGTAAACAGCCCCGCGACCACCACCTTGTGGTGCGGCTCCCGCCAGCCCCGGTAGCAGAAATCCTCGGCCCGCAAGCGTCGGGCCTCGATCCTCCCAGCTCCGTCTAGCAGCTCGGCCAGGCGCAGCACCTGGGCGATCTCGCCCCCAAAGGCCCCGGCGTTCATCATGATCGCCCCCCCCACCGTGCCGGGGATGCCGGCCAAAAACTCCAGGCCGCTTATCCCGTGCCTGGCGCACCAGGCAAGCAGCCGGGGCAGGCTGCACCCGGCCTCGACCAGGCAGCCGGGGGCCTCGACCGTCCCCGCCCAGTCGAGGGCCGAAAAGTGCCGGCCGAGGACGATGACCACCCCCGCCACCCCCCGATCCGCGGCCAGGATATTGCTGCCCCGGCCAATCACCAGCCAGGGGATGCCGTTTTCGTTTAGGCGGCTCACCAGGCGGGCCAGCTCCGTCCGCCCGGCGGGTTCGATCAGGGCGTCTGCCGGGCCGCCCACCCGCAGGGTGGAGTAGCGGGCCAGCGGGCAATCCCAGTGGATCTCGCCCGGCCAGCAGCCGCGAATCCGTTCCCTAAGCGAGGGCACCTCAGGCCGTGGCCTCCAGCTCGCGCAGGCCCTTGAGAATCTGCTCCCCGGCCCGCCAGATGTTGCCCGCCCCCAGGGTTAGGGCCACGTCGCCCGGCTCCAGGGCCGGGATGGCCAGGGCGGCGATGTGCTCCAGGTCGGGCACCGCATAGACCTGCTTGTGGCCGTAGGCCTGGATCGACTCGATCAGGGCGGCGGCGTTCACCCCCTCGATGGGCTTCTCCCCGGCGGGGTAGATCTCGGCCACGTAGAGCACGTCCGCCTCGTAGAAGGCGGTGCTGAACTCGCGCAGCAGGCCGTGGGTGCGGCTGTAGCGGTGGGGCTGGAAGAAGACCACCAGCCGCCGTTTGGGCCAGGCGGCGCGCATGGCGGAGAGCGTGGCCCGGATCTCGGTGGGGTGATGGCCGTAGTCGTCCACCACCGTGATGCCGTTGATCTCGCCCTTGACCTGCAGGCGGCGCTGCACCCCGGAGAAGGTGGACATGGCCTGGGCGATCACCGGGAAGGGGATGTCCAGCTCCAGGCCCACCCCCACCGCCGCCAGGGTGTTGTACACGTTGTGGATCCCGGCCAAGGGCAGGACGATGCGGCCCAGGGGCTCGCCGCCCTGGCAGACCTCGAAGCGGGTGACCAGCCCGTCGCCGCTGATCTCCCGGGCCCGGATCTGGGCCTGGGCGCTCATCCCGTAGGTGATGATCCGCTTCTTGATCAGGGGCACCAGGTCGGCCACCTCCGGGTCGTCCAGGCAGATCACCGCCGCCCCGTAGAAGGGGATCTTGTGGATGAACTCCAGAAACACCCCCTTGATCTGCTCGATGTCCCGGTAGTAGTCGAGGTGCTCCAGGTCGATGTTGGTCACCACCTCCACCACCGGCGACAGGTGCAGGAAGGAGCCGTCGCTCTCGTCGGCCTCGGCCACCAGGAACTCGCCCTGGCCCAGCCTGGCGTTGCTGCCGATGCTGTTGACCTGGCCGCCGATGACCACGGTGGGGTCGAGCCCGGCCTGGGCCAGCACCCAGCCCACCATCGAGGTGGTGGTGGTCTTGCCGTGACTGCCGGCCACCGCGATCCCGAAACGCTTGAGCCGCATCAGTTCGGCCAGCATCTCGGCCCGGCGGACGATGGGGATCTGGGCCTGGACGGCGGCCAGCACCTCGGGGTTGTCACCCTTGACCGCAGTCGAGATCACCACCACGTCGGCGCCCTTGATCCACTCGGCCCGGTGGCCGATATGCACCTGGCCGCCCAGCCCGACCAGCCGTTTGGTGATGGGGCTCTCCCTAAGATCGGAGCCGCTCACCGTGTAGCCCAGGTTCAAGAGCAGCTCGGCGATGCCGCTCATGCCGATGCCGCCGATGCCCACGAAGTGGATGTGCTTATTTTTCTTGTACATGGCTCCCTCCTCTTCTCTCCGCCAGGGCCAGGCACTCGCTGACGATGGTCTCCGCCGCCGCCGGCCGGGCCAGACCCCTGGCCGCCCGGCCCATCTCCCGCCGCCGGCTGTCGTCCCCCAGGAGGGCGGCGAGCTCGCGGGTCAAAACCTCGGCCCTAAGCCCGGCCTGGTCAAGCATCAGGGCCGCCCCCGCCTTGACCAGGGCCAGGGCGTTGTGGCGCTGGTGGTCGTCGGCGGCGAACGGGAAGGGCACCAGGATGGCGGGCTTGCCCAGGGCGGTCAGCTCGGCCAGGGTGGTGGCCCCGGCCCGGGAGACCACCAGCCCCGCCTGCTGGTAAACCGCCGCCATGTCGGTGAAGAAGGCCGCCACCTCGGCCCGGATCCCGGCGTCCTGGTAAGCCTCCCGCACCGGCGTCTCGTCGGCGGCCCCGGTCTGGTGGATCACCCGCCAGCCTTCCGCGAGCCTACCCAGGCCGGCGATGGCCGCGGGCAGCAAGGTGTTTAAGCGGTGCGCACCCTGACTGCCACCCAGCACCAGCATGACCCGCCCCGCCTCCCCCGGCTGTCGGGCCAGGTCCAGGATCTCCCGGCGCAGGGGGTTGCCGCTCAGCAGGCAGCGCTCCTTGGGGAAATAGGCCTCGCTGCCCGGAATCGACAAAAACACCCGATCCACCAGCCCCCCCAGCCGACGGTTGGTCAGGCCGGGCACCGAGTTCTGTTCGTGGATGCAGGTGGCGATTTTCAGCGTCTTGGCCGCCAGCACCACCGGCCCGGTGACGTAGCCGCCCACCCCCAGCACCACCTGGGGCCTGATCTCGGCCAGCACCCGCCGGGCGGCCATGAGGCTTGCGGGCAACTGGGCCAGGGTCTTGAGCCGGGCCAGCGGCCCCCGGCCCTTCAACGCCCCGCAGGGCACGGCCCGGCTCTCGAAGCGGTAATGGCGCATGGCGTCCTGATCCACCGCCCGTTCGGTGCCGATGAACACCACCCTCCCGTCCGGCCGCCGGGCCATCATCGCCTGGGCCACGGCGATGCCGGGGAAGATATGGCCGCCGGTGCCGCCGCCGGTGACCACCAGGGTGAACCCGGCCCCGGACCTGGCCATCGCCTCAGGCCTTAAGCCCCAGCACCAGGCGGGCGAAGAGCTCCCCCCGCTCGGCGTAGCCGGAGAACATGTCAAAACTCGAACAGGCCGGGGAGAGCAAGACCACCTCGCCTGGGCGGGCCAGCTCGTGGGCCTTGGCGACCGCCTGGGCCAGCGAATCGAGGGCCTCCAGGCGGGTGAGGCCCTTAAGGGCCGTGGCCATCCGTTCCCGGGCCTCGCCGATCAGGAGCAGGGCCTTGACCTTGGCCCGCACCTGGCTGGCGAGCAGTTGGTAATCGCCACCCTTGTCCCGGCCCCCGGCGATCAGCACCACCGGCCCCGGAAGCGCGGCCAGCGCCGCGGCCACCGCCCCGATGTTGGTGGCCTTGGAGTCGTCGATATAGCGTACCCCGCCGATCTCGGCCACCTCCGTCATCCGGTGCGCCAGGGGCCTAAAGTCCACCAGCCCCGGACGGAGCCCCTCGGCTTGGCAACCCGCCGCCCGGGCCGCCAGCAGGGCGGCGGCGGCGTTCTCCCGGTTGGGCGAACTGGCCAGCCGGGTGCCGCGCAGATCGTAGATCTCCTCCGGCCCGGCCAGCCAGCCGCCGGTCAAGCGCACCGTCTCGTCCCTGATCTCGGCCCCGTCCTCGCCGGGCTGTCTTAAGGCGCCAAACGACAGGCAACGCCGGGGCTCCCAGCCGGGCCGGATACCCTTCGCCTCCGTAAACAGCCGCCGGGTGTCCGGGTCGTCGCGGTTGATGATCGACACGTCCCTCATCCGCTGGCGGGCGAAGAGTTTGAACTTGGCCAGGGCATAGTCCTCGTAGGAGGGATAGCGATCCAGGTGGTCGGGGGAGATATTCAAAAGCAGGCCGATCTCGGGTCGAAAGTCCCCCGCCGCGTCGAGCTGGAAGCTGCTGACCTCGAGCACCAGCCACTCGGCGGTCTGTCCGGTCATCAGGTAGTCGGTGAGCGGGGTGCCGATGTTGCCGCCCACAAAGACCTCCTTGCCCGCCCCCTTGAGCAGGTCGCCGATCAGGGTGGTGACCGTGGTCTTGCCGTTGGTGCCGGTGACCGCGATTACCGGGGTGCGCAGGTAACGGGGGGCGAGCGCCAGCTCGCCGAGCACCGGGATGGCCTTGTCTTTCGCCCGCTCCCACACCGGCAGGTCGTGGGGCACCCCTGGGCTTAACAGGATCAGGTCAACGGCGTGGCAGAAGCGGTCGCGGTGGCCGTCGAACTCATATTTTACCCCCATTTCTTCCAGCCAGGCGCTGGCCTCCGGGGTGGCGGGGCCGGAATCGGAAAGGCAAGCCAGGGCCCCCTGGGCCTGGCAGAAACGGATGGCCGAGCGTCCCGACTTGCCCAGTCCCGCCACCAGCACCCGTTTGCCGGCCAGATCAATGCCAGATGTTGGCTGCATCGTTCTCCCCGTCAGCGCAGTTTCAGGGTGGCCAGGGCCGACAGCCCCAGGATGATGGAGATGATCCAGAAGCGCACCACCACCTTGGGCTCGGTCCAGCCCTTCTTCTCGAAGTGGTGGTGGAAGGGGGCCATCAGGAAGACGCGCTTGCCGCCGCTCATCTTGAAGTAGCCCACCTGGATGATCACCGACAGGGCCTCCATCACGAAGATGCCGCCCACCAGGGCCAGCAGGATCTCCTGCTTGATCATCACCGCCACGCAGCCCAGGGCCGCGCCCAGGGCCAGGGCCCCGGTGTCGCCCATGAACACCTCGGCGGGGAAGGCGTTGAACCACAAGAAGCCCAGGCAGGCGCCCACCATCGCCCCGCAGAGCACCGCCACCTCGCCGGCCCCCGGCACGAAGGGGATCTGGAGGTAGGCCGACAGGGTGGCGTGCCCGGCCAGATAGGAGAATACCAGGTAAACGGAGCCGGTAATCACCACCGGCCCGGAGACCAGGCCGTCCAAGCCGTCGGTGAGGTTGACGGCGTTGGAGGCGGCCACCAGCACCAGGGCGACGAAGAAGATATAACCCACTCCCAGGGGCAGGACAATGTGCTTGAAGAAGGGCATGAACAGCTCGCTGTTGAAGCCGGGGTCCTGGTAAACCGCCCAACCCGCCGCCAGCCCCCCCAGCACCTGGAGCAGCATCTTGCCCCGGGCGCTTAAGCCCTTGCTGTTCTGCTTCTTGATCTTGCGGTAGTCGTCGTAACCGCCGATCAGCCCGAACCACAGGGTGACCAGGAGCACGATCCAGACGTGGCGTACCGACAGGTTCACCCACAGCAGGGTGGTCAGCACCATGGCGGCCAGGATCAGCGCCCCGCCCATGGTCGGCACCCCCTGTTTGCTGAAGTGGCTCGCCGGCCCGTCCTCGCGGATGACCTGGCCGATATGCGCGCCCTTGAGCAGGGCGATGAACCGGGGCCCGGCCAGGATGACGATCAGAAAGGCGGTCACCGTCGCCCCCACGCAGCGGAAGGTGATGTAGCGGAAGACGTTGAAGCCTCCGAAGAAGGGGTGCAGCGAGTAGAGGAGGTGATAGAGCATGGATTAGTTATTTTTCTCCGCCGGAATCGGCCGATCTGAGTCTTGCCCTTGCCCCTTGATCCTCCAGCGACGAGAGCACCTCTTCCATCCGCATGCCGCGCGAGCCCTTGATCAGCACCAGGTCGCCGGGCGCCAGCCGGCCGGCGGCGAGCAGGCCCTCGATCCTCGCCGCCGCCTCCGCCTTGCCGGCGCAGACTAAAGCCGCCTCCCGGCTCATCCCCGCCGCCCAGGCGGCCTCGACCAGGGCCGGGGCCTGGTCGCCCAGGGCCAGGAGGAAGTCGAAGCCCAGCCGCGCCGCCTCCTGGCCGATGGCCCGATGGGCCTCGCGGCTCGCCGCCCCCAGTTCCAGCATGTCGCCCAGCACCGCCAGCAGGCGCCCCGTCCCCCTGATCTCCGCCACCGAGCGCAGGGCGGCGGTCATGGAGCCGGGGTTGGCGTTGTAGGAGTCGTTGATCACCAACAGTCCCGAGGCCAGGCGGCGGTGGCCCAGGCGGTTTTCTCCCGGACGGAAGGCCTCCAGCCCGGCCACGATCTGCTCCAACTCCGCGCCCGCCGCCAGGGACAGGCTGGCCGCCGCCAGGGCATTAAGGACGTTGTGGCGGCCAATGACCTTAAGCTGCATCCGCCGCGCCGCGCCGCCCAGGTGGAGGGTGAAGGCCAGCCCTTCCCGGCCACGGGGCCGGACGTGGGTGGCCCGAACCTCGGCCCCGGCGCGAAAGCCAAAACCGATCTGCGGGTTGGGCAGGCCCTTGGCCAGCCGCCGCACCCAGGGATCCTCCAGATTTACCGCCAGGGTGGTTGTCGATCGGCAACCGGCGAAGAGCTCGCCCTTGGCCCTGGCCACGCCCTCGATCGAGCCCAGGCCGGCCAGATGGGCGGGCTGGACGTTGTTGATGCAGGCCGCGTCCGGATCGGCGATCTTGGCGAGCCTGGCGATCTCGCCCGGCCGGTTCATGCCCATCTCCAGCACCGCGAAACGGTGCCGGGGCTCAACCGGCAGCAGCGACAGGGGCAGGCCGATCAAGTTGTTGAAGTTGCCTTGGGTCTTGAGCGTCTCGCCCTGCCGCCCCAGGATGGCGGCGGTCATCTCCTTGACCGTGGTCTTGCCGGAGCTGCCGGTGATTGCCACCACCGTCAGTCCCTTCATCTGGCGGCGGCGGTAGGCGGCTAGATCCCCCAGGGCCTTAAGGCTGTCAGGCACCACGACCACCGGCAGCCCAGGGACAGAGGCAGGCCGCCGCTCGGCGATCATCAGTCTCGCCCCCCGGCGCTGGGCCTCGCCCGCGAAAGCCACCCCGTCGAAACGCTCGCCGGCCAAGGCGAGGAAGGCGTCGCCGGGGGTAATTCTCCGGCTGTCGGTAACGATGCCGCCCACGATCATCCGGCCCGCCGCCTCCCCGGCCAGCCCGCCGCCGGTGGCGGCCAGGATCCGGGCCAGGCTCCAGGGCCGCCTCGCCGCCGGCGGACGGCGTGAGCGCCTGGCCTTGGCCCGCAGGCATTTCGCCGCCTCCTGGCGGTCGTCGAAGAAGAGCCGCTCCCCGCCCAGAAGCTGGTAGGTCTCGTGGCCCTTGCCGCTGATCAGGACGATGTCGCCCTCCCCGGCCAGGGCTATCGCCTGGGCGACAGCCTCGCCCCGGGCGGGCAGGGCTAGATAGCCACGGCCAGACGTCTCCTCCGGCCCGGCCAACGGCCGCATCCCGGCGGCCACCACCCCGGCCTCGATGGCGGCCATGATCCCCTCGGTGGCCTCGGAGCGGGAGTTGTCGGCGGTGATGATCGCCACCGTGGCCAGCCGGCCGGCAATCTCGCCCATCAAAGGTCGTTTGCCGGGGTCGCGGTCGCCGCCGCAGCCGAAGACCAGCAGTAATCGCTTGGGGTTTAGTCCCCGCAGGGTGACAAGGACGTGCTGCAAGGCGTCCGGGGTGTGGGCGTAATCGACGAACACGGCGGGCAGGCCGGGCTTGCCGCCCCCGGCCACCGGCTCCAGGCGACCCGGCACCCGGATGACCCGCTTGAGCCCCCGGATAATGGCCGCCGGCGCGATGCCCAGCCCCACCGCCACCCCCACCGCCCCCAGGACGTTCTTCAGATTAAAACGCCCCACCAGGTTGCTGCGGATGGCAAATTGCCGGTCTTTGGCCGGCAATTTTTTATTTTTAAGCCGCGTCTCGCCGTTGCCGGGCCCCAGGACGATCCCTCCCCGGACTCGGATGTTGGCGGAGGTGGAATCCAGCCCCAAGAGCGGTTTCTGGACGCTGACCTCGTGGCTGGCCAAGAACCCGCAGCTTATCACCCGGGGCCCGCCCGGCAGGTGCCGCAGTTCCGCCTTGAGCCGCCGGCCCCAGCCGCCGTCTTGCTCCCCGTCGTCGATGATCACCGCCGTCGCCCCCGGCCGCAGGTGGTCGGTGAACAGCCGCCGCTTGGCCTGGTAGTAATCCTCCATGTCCCGGTGGAAGTCCAGGTGGTCACGGGTCAGGTTGGTGAACAGGGCGGCGTCGAAGTCAAGCCCCGAGACCCGCCCCAGGGCCAGGGCGTGGGAGGAGACCTCCATCACCACGTGGGTCACCCCCGCCGCCCGCATCCGCGCGAGCTGGGCCTGAAGCTCCAGCGGCTCCGGGGTGGTGAAGCTGGCGGCGGCCTCCTGGCCCTGGTAGCGGCAGTTGATGGTGCCGATGACCCCCGGCGCGCCCCCCGCCGCCCTGATGATCGCCTCCAGCAGGAAGGTGGTGGTGGTCTTGCCGTTGGTGCCGGTGAGGCCGATCATCACCAGCCCGCGTCCCGGGTGCCCGTAAAAGGCGCAGGCCATCCGCCCCAGGGCCTCGCGGGTGTCGTCCACCCCGATCATCGGGATGTCCCGCCCGCCGAGATCCAGGGTGGCCATCCGGCTCCGGTTGACGACCAGGGCCGTGGCCCCCTTCGCCGCCGCCTGGGACGCGAAGTCGTGGCCGTCCGCCGCCAGGCCCTGCAGGCAGACGAAGAGGCTGCCCGGCTTCACCGTCCGGGAGTCGGCGGTGATGGCCTCTATCCGCAGACCATCCGCCAGCGGCTCCGGGGTGTGAGTTATCCCCCGCAGGATGTCGGCGAGCAGTTTTGCCACCCTGGCTCGACCTCGCGCTTGGTTAAGGTTTGATGGCGTCGCAAAAAGACCGATCTACTGCGTTGCGGGGCGGTTTGGCTCGTTCGGCATACCATCTGTATGGCCTCACTCGCCAAACACACCCCGCGCCTTGTATATCGGCCCTTTTGCTTAGCCATCGGCTGCCTTTTTGCGAGATCATCAAGGTTTGTCTGGCGCCAACTTGAGCTTGATCTCGTCCACGTCCTTGAGCTTGGCCCCCGCCGCCGGGCTCTGGTCCGTCACCCGTCCCGAGCCCTGAATGCCGACCTTCAGGTTGAAGCCCTGCAGGGCCTGCATGGCCTTGCGCAGACTCAAGCCCACCACGTTCGGCATCTCCAGGGCGCCGACGTTGCTGGCCGGCTGGCTGATGGGCTCCTGGGCCTGAGACTCCAGCCAGCGCTGGTAGAGCACCTGATCCGGCTCCAGATGCGGGGGCTTGAGCTTGGCGTCCCAGCGCTTGGCCAGTAGGCCCTGCCCCTGGCCGATCAGTTCGGCGACCGTCTTGCGGGTGGGCGAGGGCAGGGAAAGGTCCAGGCTCGCCCCGTCCAAGAGCAGGATCACCGCCAGCTGGTGGCCGTTCTCCCGGCCCTCGCCCAGGGTGGTGGTGGCGAAGCGGAAGAGATCCTCAATCGACTCCCCGGCCTCGCCCCCCTCCGACACCTTGGCCGGCACCGCCCCCGGCAAGGGCGGAGGCTTGCTGGCCCGGATCGACTCGACCACCAGGGCGTCGTCCGGGCCCGGCGGCTCCAGGCCCTCCACAAAGCTGAGGAAACGGGCGCTGGCCTCCTGGCCCACCCCCTCGCTCCTCGGGAAGGCGAGGGGATGGAAACTGCCGTCCTCCATCCGCCAGAGGCCCTTGAGCAGATGGGGAGAAACGCCCGCCCCGCCGTTGGTGAGCGAACTGAAGGCGGCCAGGACATTTAATGGCATCACCCGCCAGTGGTCGTCATCCAGGCGGCAGGGCTCGCCGGCGGCGGGTTTGCCGCCCTCGCTGCCCAGCCGGGTCTCACCCAGGCCGGAGCCGGCGGCCGCCAGACCCAACTGACGGCAGAAGCCCTCCCGCCCCTGTTCAGGCACGGTGTAGGGCTGCGACCACTGAAAGGGCGGGCTCAGATGGATGCCAGGCCGCCAGACCTGCGATTCCGGGATGGCGGTGGCGGCGGTGGCCGTCTCGCCCTTGACGATCTTGAAGGCCCGGGGGGCGAGGACCTGCCCCGGGCCGGGGTCGTCGCCGGCGGCGGCCGAAAGGTCGGGGGGCAGGTTGCCGGCGGCCAGCTCGGCGGCGGCCTTGAAGAAGGCGTTTAGGCCCAGCAACGGGACGGGGTCGTTGACGAGGCGGTTCTGATAGGCCGAGGCCGAGGCCTTCCAGTAGGTGTTGGGGTCGTAGGACGGCAGGTCGGACATGGCGAGGATCTCGCCGCTATCCGCGTCCATGACCACGGCGCTCGCCGACTGGGCCCGGGTCTGCTGGAGCAGCGCTTGCAGCTTCCGCTCCAGGAGGGTTTGCAGGTCGATGTCGATGGAGACGACCGCCGCCGCCCCGGTGACCGGGATGTCGGCGGTGGAAAGACCCGGCAGGTTAAGGTATTGGGTGGCCAAGGTCCGATCCCCGCGCAGAATGCTGTTGTAGAGAAATTCCGCGCCCGCCAGCCCCTGATCCTCCTTCTCGAAACCGACGACATGGGCGGCGTGGTCGTGAAACGGGTAGAAGCGGTGCTGCTCGTCCACCAGGTACACCCCGCTCAGCTTGGCGTCGGCGATCTTGCGGGCCGTGGCCAGGTCGAGGTTGCGCTTCAGCCAGACGAATTTCCGCTCGGTGCGCAGCTCGGCCCTAAGCTTCTCCGGGGTTAAACCTAGGATGGCGGCCAGGTGCTCGACCGGCCTTTGGGCCTCCTGCAACTCCATGGGGCTTAGATACACCGAGGCCTGTTTGAAGCTGACCGCCAGGGCGGTCATGTTGCGGTCGAAGATGGGCTGCCGGAACTTGCCGGCGGGCGGTTTATCCCCGGCGGCGGGCGGGGGCGGCTCCTGACCGGCGGGGGGAGCGACCTCCGTGGCCGGGCCAGGGAACAGCCTATGCAGACCCGTCCAGCCGAGCACCCCACCCAGGGCCAGCAGCAAGAGCCAGACCGCGATCGGCAGCCCGGTCCGGCGCCTCTTTCTGGGCCTCTGACCAGGGATCATCCATGCCTACAGGTGCCGCACCTGGCCCGCTTCCGGCAGGTAGAGCCCGAGCTTGCCCGCCGCCACCACCAGGCTGTTCTGATCGAGCAGGGCGCCGCGCTGGCCGTACAGGTGCTCCTGCTCCTTGATCAACTTTTGCTTCAAGGCGTTCTGCTCCGCCAGCTCCCGCTGCCCGGCGCGGATCAGCATTCCGCAGGCGAGCGAGGCCACGATGGCCAGCCCCAGCCCGGCCACCATCACCGAGCCGAGCAGCCGTTTTGCCGCCAGGTTGCCGCGAATCGGCACCGGCCGGGCCCGTACCGTCTGCTTGACAACAAAGACACTGGAAAAATCCTGAATCATCTCCCCTCCACTTTCCGTGCGACTCTGAGCTTGGCGCTCCTTGCCCTTGGATTTACGGCCAGCTCCGCCGCCGAGGCGACCAGCGGCCGCCGGGTCAGCGGCTCGAGCGCCGGGTGGCCGGCGAAGGCCCGCTTGACCAGCCGATCTTCCAAGGAATGAAATGAAAGCACACAGAATTTCGCATCATTTTTCAACATTTGCGGGGCCGACTCCAAAAGGGCGAGCAGGTTGTCCAGTTCGTGGTTGACCGCGATGCGCAGGGCCTGAAACACCTTGGTCGCCACATGAATCCTGGGGGGATGAAAGCGCCTGGGCACCGCCTCCTCCACCAGGCTCACCAGCTCGGCGGTGCTCTTGAAGGCCTGCGTCTTACGCCGGGCCACGATCAGGGCGGCGATCCGCCGGGCCTGACGTTCCTCGCCGAAATAAAAAAATATATCCGCCAGTTCCTCTTCCGAGAGTCGGGACAGCAGCTCGCCCGCCGTCCGCCCCTGGCCGGGGTCCATCCGCATGTCTAAGGGCTCGTCGCCCCGGAAGCTGAACCCCCGCCGGCTCTCGTCCAACTGATACGAGGAGAGCCCCAGGTCGGCGACGATCCCGTCCACCTCCCCAATCCCCAGCTCGGCCAGGCTGGCGGCCAGGGTCGCGAAGTTGCGGGGCACGACGGTAAGCCGTCCGGCGAAGGGGGCCAGCCGCGCCTCGGCCCGGCGCCTGGCCTCGGGGTCCCACTCAAAGGCGATCACCCGGCCCGCCGGGGCGCTGGCGGCCAGGATCAACTCGCTGTGGCCGCCCAGGCCCAGGTTGGTATCGACATAGACCCCGCCCGAGACGGGTTGCAAAAAATCGATCGCCTCTTGGGCCAGCACCGGCAGGTGGGTCATGGCCGGCCCTGGCTTGGCCTCCCGGTCGGATGGCCTCACAAGAGCCCGGACTTGAGCAGGCTGACCTCGAAGTCCGCGAAGTCGGCGGCGGTGGGCTTGTTGTTGGCCTCCCAGGTCTGCTTGTCCAGGATCTCGAAGTAGGTCATCACCCCGGTGATCACCACCTCCCGCCCGGCCAGACCGCCCTCCTCCCTGAGCTTGGGCGAAAGGAGGATGCGGCCCTGGCGGTCCAAGGGGCACTCCACCACCCCCCCCAGCATGTAGCGGATCATCTTGCCCATGTGGGGCTGGCTCTGGCGGTTGGCGAGCAGGTTGCGCTCCAGCTCCTCCCACTGGGCCACCGGATAGACCCTGAGGCACTGGTGCCAGGGGGTGACCATCAGCCGCTCGTCGTAGTGCTCGCGCAGGATTTCGCGGAAACGGGTCGGGATGTTCAAGCGGCCCTTGCCGTCTAAGCTATGCTCGGAGCGGCCCCGGAAGTGCCGGGCCGGAGACGCGATCGGGTTGTCGGTCACCACCACCCTCCAAAACCTTTTTGCCCCACTTTACGCCACATCATAGTCATCTATAGTGAAACAAACCCACCACTGTCAAGAAAAAAAACCGCCTGCCCCCCCGGAGTCAGCCGCAAGGACAACAGATTGACATTAAAGACATTGTTCCCAGTTCTACCACCGGTGGTAAGACGGTTGGGCGCCATT
>JAJYJA010000146.1 GCA_021789795.1 Deltaproteobacteria bacterium
AACCTGGACCATTTCCCGTGCTGCTTACGGCTCGGTATGTCGTCGCCGTGAGCTGAGGCTTATTGTTTGATGGCGTCGCAAAAAGACCGATCTACTGCGGCGCGTGGCGGTTTGGCTCGTTCGGCTACCATCTGTATGGCCTCACTCGCCAAACACACCCCGCGCCTTGTATATCGGCCCTTTTGCTTAGCCATCGGCTACCTTTTTGCGAGATCATCATTGTTTGGGTTTTTTCTACTCGACGGCTTATGCCCGTGGCCTGGCCCATCGTGTCCGGGATGGCTATGCAAAAAAAGTCCGGTCGTCTGGCTTGGGGGGTGATGCTTGCCCCCGCCGCCTGGCGGGCCGGACTTTTTGGTGGCGGCGGGTAGGCGGATGGCCATAAACGACTGGTGGCGCGGCCTCCTCTCCGCCCTGCCCCTTATCCGCCGGTTCACTGACCAGCGGCAACTCTCCGTGGGGGAGGTTTTTGCCTGCTTTCAGCGCCTCTTGGCCGCCAACAATCGGGCGATGGAGATTATCGCCGACCTGGGCGAGAAGCTCTCTGGCGACTACATCTTCGACCGCCGCTACCTCGAGGCCAGCGCCGAAGCCCTTACCCAGGCGGTGGCCGACTCCATCCTCGCCCTCGAACAGCTCACCCTCGTTCCCTTCCCGGAGCTAAAGCAGATTCACGCCCGGCTCGCCTTGCAGCTTAACGACCTCCTGGCGGGCGGCGAGCGCCTGGCCGGGCCGCCGGTTATCCATCTGCGGGAGGCGGGCCTGGCCCATGTGGCGGTGGTGGGCGGCAAGTGCGCCCATCTGGCGGAGCTGATCCGGCGGGGATTCGCCCCCGAGGTGCCGGGCGGGTTTGTGATCACCACCCGGGCCTTTCACGAACTGATCGACGCCAACGGCCTGCGGCCCAAGCTCGCCGAACTGGAAGGGCGGCTCGCCGACCCCGGATCCCCCCTGGCCCAGATCACCTCCCTGGGTGAGGAACTGGCCCGGCGGCTGGGGGCCGCTGTCCCGCCCGAGGGTCTCTTGGCCGCGATCGAGGAGGCGATCGGCCGGGAGATGCCGACGGGCGGGCGGTTGGCGGTGCGTAGCAGCGCCCTGGAGGAGGACCTGGACTTCTCCTTCGCCGGGCAGTTTAGCACTGTGCTCAACGTGCCCGTCGGGGCCGCCGCCGTCTTCGCCGCCTATCTCAAGGTGGCGGCCAGCCTGTTTGCCGCCCCGGCCCTTGGCTACCGGCGGCTGGTTTTTCCAGGCGAGGGTCGGTTGAGCATCGCCGCCGGCTGTCAGCCGATGATCGACAGCCGAGCCAGCGGCCTGGTGTTCACCGAGGACGTCGCCGGGGCCTCGGACGAGCGGATGGTGATCGTCGGCGCCTGGGGTCAGGGCGAGGCGGTGGTGGAGGGGGCGGTGGCCACCGACTCGTTTCAGGTGGGCAAGGGCGAGCCGCCGGTCATCCTGGCCCGCCAGGTGCCGGTCAAGCCCACCGCCCGTTATCCCGACCCGGAGGGTGGGCTCAGCGAGCGCCGGCTGGAGCCGGAACTGTCCGGGGCAGCTTGCTTAAACGACAAACAGATTCTGGCCCTGGCCCGGCTGGCCCGGCGCGTCGAGCGGGTCTTCCGGCGGCCCCAGGACATCGAGTGGGCACTGGATGCCGCCGGGCGTTTCTTCATCCTCCAGGCCCGGCCGCTGTTCGTTCCTGAAGCGGCGGGCGACCGTCGGGCGGCCGCAGAGGCGGTGGCGGGTCTTAAACCCTTGCTAACCGGCGGTCGGGTGGCCAGTTTAGGGGTGGGGGCGGGCCCGGCGCGCCGGGTGCTTATCCCTGAAGACCTCGCCGCCTTCCCGGAGGGGGCGGTGCTCGTCGCCCGCCGCGATTCGGCCCTCTTCTCCAGCGTGCTGGGCCAGGTCGCGGCCATCGTCACCGAGATCGGCACCCCGCTTAGCCACATGGCCACCATCTGCCGCGAGCTGCGGGTGCCCTGCCTGGTCAATGTCCCCCGCCTCCTGGAGACGGTGGCGGACGGCGAGGAGATCACGGTGGACGCCGAAAGCGGCTGTATCTATCAAGGCCGGATCAAGGAGCTGCTGGCGCTTAAGGTCAGCGAGGGCATGGACATCAACGCCAGCGCCGAATTCCGCCTGCTGCGCCGCCTGCTGCGGGCCTCCTCTCAACTCAACCTGGTGGACCCGCTGCTGGGCGAATTTAGGGTCGAAGATTGCCAGTCCTACCACGACATCCTCCGTTTCACCCACGAGACGGCGGTGCAGACCCTGGTGGACATGGGCCGGGACGAAGGCCGCCTCCTGGGCGGACATCTGGCGCGCCGGCTTGCCCTGCCCATCCCCACCGGCATCCTGGTGATCGACATCGGCGGCGGTCTGACCCCGGAGGCCCCGGACGACCAGGTGCCGCCCGAGGCGGTCGCCTCCACCCCCTTCGCCGCCATCCTGCGGGGGATGCTCTGCCCTGGGGCCTGGCACCACGACCCCATGCCGGTGGGGATGCGCGATCTGATGCACAGCCTGTTCAGCCCCGCCCACCACGAACCGGTGGGCCGGCAGTACACCGGCCACAACATCGCCATCATCGGGGCGCATTACGTCAACCTCTGCTTCCGGCTGGGGTATCATTTCAACCTCATCGACGCCCATTGCGATCAGGTGGCGCAGAATAATCACCTTTATTTCCGCTTTCTGGGCGGGGTCACCGACGTGCTCAAGCGTTCCCGCCGGGCGGCCATGATCGGCGCCATCTTGCGGGCCTTGGAGTTCAACGTTAAGATCCGGGGCGACCTGGTGACCGCCCGCCTCGCGCATCTGCCGGTGGCCGAAATGGAGCGGGTCTTGGACCTCCTGGGCCGGCTGGTGGGCTTCACCCGGCAGCTCGACGTGCGCATGGACAGCGACCAGATGGCCGAGGAGTACGCCCAGGCCTTCTTAAACGGCGACTACGGCATCGTTAACCGATGAGCAAGGACAGCCTCGGGATTTATGGTGGGGGAGGATGACGACATGGTGCAAGCCGCGGCCCGCCTATTGATTATCGACGACGAGCCCATCATCGGCAAGCGGCTTAAGCAGGCCTTTGTCAAGCTGGGCCTGGAGGCGGCAAGCTTCACCAACCCCTTGGACGCCCTGCGGGCGCTGGCCGAGCGGCCCTTCGACCTGGTGATTACCGACCTGCGGATGGAGGGCTTGGACGGCCTGGAGACGCTGCGCCGGGTTCGGGCGCTCAACCGCCGGGCCAAGGTGATTATCATCACCGGCTATCCCGACCCGGAGACCGCCCAGGCCGCCAGCCGGGAAGGGGCCTTCGCCTTTCTGGTCAAGCCGTTCCGCCTGGAGGAGCTGAAGGCCGAGGTCAGCCGGGCCCTTGCCGAGCTGAACCAGACCTGATGGCGTCGCCAACAGGCCGAGCTGCCAGACCTGACCTGGGGACTGGCCATAGGGCTTGTTTTTTTCGCTGACCGTGGTATTGTGACCACCTGGTCACACAATGCCCAATCCCGCCGTCCCCAAGGACACCTTCAACAACCTGCCCGCCGCCAAGCGGCTTCGGATCGAGGCCGCCTTGGCGCGCGAGTTCGCCATCCACGGCTACCGCAAGGCCAGTCTGAACACGGTGGTCAAGTCGCTGGGCATCGCCAAGGGTTCGTTGTATCAGTATTTTGACGGCAAGGAGTCGATCTTTCTCTACGTCTTCGATCGGTTCACCGACCGGGTCAAGGCGATGCTTAAGCGGCCGGCGGCGGGCGAGGAGGAGGGCCTTTGGGAGACCCTGCGCCAGACCATGCGGGCCGGAATCGCCTTTATCGACACCTGCCCCGATCTCTACCAGCTTTACCTAAACGTCCTCTTCGAGCATGAGGTGCCGCGCCGGGAGGAGCTGATCCGGCGGGTCAGGCTGTTTTCCCTGGACTATTTCGGCCCCCTGGTGGCTAAGGGGCAGGCGCGGGGTGAGGTGTCGCCGTTGGTGCCGGTGGCCAGGGCGGTGTTCATGATCGACGCGGTGTTGGATCGTTTCCTGCAAGGCTACGCCCGCCCTTACCTGAACGGCGGTCTGAGCCTGGCCGCCGGGGATGCCCCGGCCCGGGAGGCGGAGATCGAGGGGTTGATCGCGGTGCTAAGGCGCGGGTTGGCGGCGGAACAGGGGAGTAAATTTTGTGACGGGCCAAGCCCCGGCGGAAAAAATAAGGGAGAGGCGGATGCGAGAGTTGATTGACAAGGCCGGCCTGGCCGACATTCTGGATAAAGTCGAGGCCCGCGAGCGGTTGAGCGTCGAGGACGGGTTGGCCCTCTACCAAAGCCCCGAGCTGCTGGCGGTGGGCTATATCGCCAACCGGGTGCGGGAGCAAAAAAACGGCGACCACGCCTACTTTATCTACAACCAGCACATCAACTACTCCAACATCTGCACCAACCTCTGTAAGTTCTGCGCCTTCGGCAAGGATGCCTCCTCGCCCCTGGCCTACGAGATGAGCATCGACGACATCCGCCGCAAGGTGGAGGAGCGTCTGGACGAGCCGATTACCGAGATCCACATGGTGGGCGGCATCCACCCCGAACTGCCCTTTGACTACTACCTGGACGCCTTGCGGACGATCAAGGAGGTGCGGCCTTCGGTGCACATCCAGGCCTTCACCTGCGTCGAGATCGCCCACCTGGCCTACCTCGCCGGGCGGTCGCTGGCCGATACCCTGCGCGAGTTGATGGCGGCGGGCCTGGGCTCCATCCCCGGCGGCGGGGCCGAGGTGTTCAGCCCTCGGATCCGGGCCAAGACCTGCGAGAAGAAGCTCTCCGGCGAGGGCTGGCTGGAGGTGGCCAAGACCGCCCACCGCCTGGGGTTGAAGAGCAACGCCACCATGCTCTACGGCCACATCGAGACCCTGGAGGAGCGGATCGAGCACCTGGACATGCTCCGCCGGGCCCAGGACGAGACCGGCGGCTTCATGACCTTCATCCCCCTGGCCTTTCATCCCAAGAACACCGAGATGGCGCACCTGGCCAAGGGCTCAGGCGTCGAGGACTTAAAGAATATCGCCGTGGCCCGCTGCTTTTTGGACAACTTTCCGCACATCAAGGCCTACTGGGTGATGCTCGGCATCAAGCTGGCCCAGGTGGCCCTGTCCTTTGGCGCCGACGACATCGACGGCACGGTCAAGGAGGAGATCATCACCCACATGGCGGGCGGCGAGAGCGAGCAGGCCCAGAGCCGGCAGCAGTTGGTGCGCCTGATCCGGGAGGCGGGCCGGGTGCCCATAGAACGCGACACCCTCTACCGGGTGGTCACCAGCTATCAGGAGGAGGGCGCCCGGCCATGAACCACATCGACCGCAAGGTGCTGGCCGGCGAACGGATCGAGGCCGGGGAGGCGCTGTCCCTGCTTGAGGGCCACGACCTGCACCGGCTGGGGCTTCTGGCCAACGCGGTGCGCCGCCGGCTGCACCCGGAACAGCGGGTCACCTACGTCATCGACCGCAACATCAACTACACCGACATCTGCGTCTCGGCCTGTCAGTTCTGCGCCTTCTTCAAGGCCCCGGAGGACGGGCGCGGCACGGTGCTCTCCCAGATCGAGCTGAGCCAGAAGATCAAGGAGACCAAGGCCCTGGGCGGCACCCAGATCCTGCTCCAGGGCGGATTGCACCCGGATAAGCCCCTGGAGTTCTACGAGGACATGCTGCGCTTCATCAAGGGCCATCAGATCCATATCCACGGTTTTTCCCCGCCCGAGGTCTGCCACTTCGCCCGCCTCTCCGGGCTGACCATCCGGGAGGTGTTGACCCGGCTGCAACAGGCGGGGCTCGACTCCATCCCCGGCGGCGGGGCCGAGATTCTGGTGGATCGGGTGCGCCAGCAGATCTCGCCTCGCAAGTGCGACACCGACGAGTGGCTCGCGGTGATGGCGGAGGCCCACCGGCTGGGGATGCGCACCACCGCCACCATGATGTTCGGCC
>JAJYJA010000147.1 GCA_021789795.1 Deltaproteobacteria bacterium
AGGATACCTCAGGATGAAGAGAGAGCTCCAGGGCCGATACGTGACCATTTCGACGGTGGGAGAAAAGGCTAAGGCCTTCGTGCCCGCGCCATTACCGCCGCGTCCGCCCATCGACTGGACACCGGAGCTACGTAACAAGTTCGACCAGGCATTGCTGGCGCTTGGGCGGCTGGACAGCGTCTCGACTCTGCTGCCGGACACCTCACTGTTCCTCTACATGTACGTCCGCAAAGAAGCGGTGCTCTCCTCCATGATCGAGGGGACCCAGTCTTCGCTGTCGGACCTGCTACTATTCGAGCTGGATCAAGCGCCGGGCGTGCCGTTGGATGACGTGCGGGAGGTCAGCAATTATGTTGCCGCCCTCGATCATGGCTTGCGTCTATTGAAGGAAGGTCTGCCGCTGTCGCTACGTATGTTCCGGGATATCCACCGAGTACTCTTGACCAAGGGCAGGGGCAACAAGCAAAATCCGGGCGAATTCCGCCGCAGCCAGAACTGGATCGGCGGCACCCGACCGGGTAACGCGGCCTTCGTCCCGCCTCCGGTTGAAGAGGTGCTGGAGTGCATGGGCAATCTGGAGCTCTTCCTCCACGATCAGCCGACGCCGACCCCAGTGCTGCTCAAAGCAGCGCTGGCCCATGTACAGTTCGAGACGATCCACCCGTTTCTCGATGGTAACGGCCGTTTGGGGCGTCTGCTGATCACGCTGCTCTTGTGCGAACAGAAGGTGCTGCGGGAGCCAATGCTCTACCTCAGCCTCTACTTCAAGACACACCGCCAATATTACTACGAGCTTCTCAATACCGTGCGCCTCACCGGCGACTGGGAGGCTTGGCTCGACTTCTTCGCCGAGGCGGTTATCGTTACCGCCACCCAGGCGGTGGAAACGGCGCAGCAACTTCTCGACATGTCCAAACAGGATCACGGTCAGATCATGGGCCTAGGCCGGGCAGCCGCATCTACCTTGCAAGTCCATCGGGCGCTGATGGAGCACCCCATCGCCACCTCGGGCTCCCTAGTGAAGAAGACCGGCCTCAGCCCAGCAACGATCAACAAGGCACTTGGCCATCTGGGGCAACTCGGCATCATCAAAGAGCTAACCGCCCAGAAGCGCAACCGGCTGTTCAGCTATGCGGGCTATATCAAGATCATAATTCGCGGCACAGAGTTATCGGACAGATAGAAAAAAAATCGCAAAATGCAACTTATTGTCTCAATGAATGGAAGGGGCAACGGTTCGAGGGCAAGACGCCTCCCAGCAAACACCAGGGGGGCCAGGCATATCGAGCAATCTCTGTCCCGTCTGGCCACCGACGAGACAGGTGCGGGGGCTACAGCAGGGAGGCTACAGCTCGGTTGGCGAGGTCCAACAGTTGGGAGGGGATGACGCCCAGGGTGATGATGCCGGCGATCAGGGCTAGGCTGACCAGGGCGGTGGTGAAGTCCACCTCCAGGGCCTCGTCGCTGGCCGGGGTGTCGCAGTAAGCTACCTTGAGGACGGAGAGGTAGTAGTAGATGGCGATGGCGGTGTTCAGGGCCGCCAGGATGACCAGGGTCAGGTGCTTGGCCTGCAAGGCCCCCGCCATCAGCATGAATTTGCCCATGAAGCCGACAAAGGGCGGGATCCCGGCCAGGGCCATCATCCCGACCGCCAGGGTGAAGGCCATGAGCGGCGAGCGTTTGTACAGCCCCGCCAGATCGTTGATCTCGACATTCTCGCCCGTCTTGCTGACCTTGCACAACACCAGGAAACAGGCCATGTTCATCAGCACGTAGCCGGCGATGTAGAAGATCGAGGTGGCGTAGCCCTGCTGCTGGAAGGTGAGGAGACCCAAGAGCACGAAGCCGGCGTGGGCGATGCCCGAGAAGCCGAGCATCCGCTTAAGATCCTTCTGGGCCAGGGCCGAGAGGTTACCGTAGAACATGGAGCAGACCGCGAAGATCACCAACATGCCGACGATCGCCTGGTTCCCCGGGGCGGCGAGCATGGTGATGCGGATCAGAAGCGCCACCGCCCCCAGCTTGGGCACCGAGGCGATGAAGGAGGTGGTCTCGTTGGCGGCGCCCTGATAGACATCCGGCACCCAGAAGTGGAAGGGGAAGACCGCCAGCTTAAACAAAAACCCGGCCAGCACCATGGCGATGCCGATCACCGCCGCCGGTTCCTTCAGCAGATGGCCAAGGCGGGGGGCGATGTCTGCCAAGTAGGTGGAGCCGGTCAGGCCGAACAGGTAGCTCATGCCAAAAAGCATGACCCCGGTGGCCATCACCGCAAACATGATATACTTGATCCCGGCCTCCATCTGGGTGCGCAGCCCGCGGCGGTCATCCCGCATCGGCACCATCAGATACAGAGAAAAGGAAGACAGCTCCAGGGCCACGAAGAGGGTGATCAGCTCGACGCTGGAGACCAGCATCATCAGCCCCAGGCTGCTTAAAATGAGAAAGAGGTAGTACTCGGGCCGCATCCGGGGGGCGATGTCTTTCAACTCCCGGCCAAAGAGCAAGACGCAGGTGGTGGCGATGGCGATCAGCACCTTGAAGAGCTGGGAGAAGAGGTCGATCTGGTAGGCCTTGTAGAACAGATGGCCGCGCTCGTGAACAGTGGCCAGGGTAAGCAGCACGGAGGCCAACCCCAGAACGATGGCGATGGCGCGGGCACCCTTGTCGTCGCCGCGCAGGGTAAACGCAAAGAGAAGGAGGCTGCCCAACAGGAGAAGGAGCTCGGGGGCGAAGAGCATGAGTTTCATTGGCAATCCTTAACGTGGTCGTGAGATGTTCCCGGCTGAAAGATCACGGCAGCATGCCGATGGCGGTCGAGTGGGCCGCGACGCTGACCTGGCTCAACAGGTGATTGACGCTCGTGTGCATCACCGCCAGGAAGGGGGTGGGCCCTAACCCGATCCAGAAGACAAAGAGCAGGAAGGGGGCCAGGGTCACGATCTCCCGGCCGTTTAAGTCGATCAGCGACTGCTTGGGGTTGTCCACCCCGCCCCAGATGACCTTTTGCAGCATCCTGAGCATATAGGCGGCGGCCAGGATGGCGCCGGGGATGGCGCAGGCGGTGAGGATCAGATTGCGGCTGAATGAACCGGCCAGCACCAGGAACTCGCCGACAAAGGAGTTGGTGCCGGGGAAGGCGAGCGAGGAAAGCGAGAAGAAGGCCAGGAAGGTAACGAAGATCGGCATCTGCTTGCCGATGCCGGTAGCGGTGGCCAGCTCCCGGCTGTGGGTGCGCTCGTAGATCATGCCCACGCAGAGGAAGAGCGCCCCGGTGGTCACCCCGTGGTTGATCATCTGCAGAATCGCCCCCTCGATACCCCGGCTGTTCAAGACGAAAATGCCTAGGGTCACAAAGCCCATGTGGCCCACCGAGGAGTAGGCGATCAGCTTCTTCATGTCCTTCTGGGCCAGGGCGGTGAAGCCGCCGTAGAGGATGGCGGCCACCGACAGCCAGAGCACATAGGGCATCAGGGTAAGGGTCGCCACCGGGGTGATGGGCAGGCAGAAGCGCAAAAAGCCGTAGGTGCCCATCTTGAGCAGGATGCTAGCCAGGATGACCGAGCCGGCGGTGGGGGCCTCGACGTGGGCCGCCGGCAACCAAGTGTGGAAGGGAAACATCGGCACCTTGATGGCAAAGGCCAGGAAGAAGGCCAGGAAGACCAGGATCTGGAAGGTGGTGGAATAGTTACCACCCATCAGGGCCGGGATGGAGAAGGTGTGGGGGGCGGAATTCAGGTACAAGGCGATGATCGAGACCAGGAGCATCACCGAGCCGGCCAGGGTGTAGATGAAGAACTTGATCGAGGCGTACACCTTGCGCGGCCCGCCCCAGATGCCGATGATCAGGTACATGGGAATCAGCATCGCCTCCCACAGGACGTAGAACAAGACAAAGTCCAGGGCCGCGAATACCCCGATCATGGCGCACTCCATCACCAGCAGGCAGACCATGAAGGCCTTGACCCTTTTCGCGATATAGCGCCAGGAGGCCAGGACGCAGAAGGGCATGATGAGGGTGGTGAGCAGGATCAAGAGCAGGCTGATGCCGTCCACCCCCAGGGTGTAGTTGATGTGCCAGATCGGAATCCAGGGGTGGTGTTCGCCGAACTGAAACTTGGCGGTGCTGGGGTCAAAGCCGGTGTAGAGCGGGATGGAGAGCAGCGCGTTGGCGATGGTGACCAGCAGGGCCCAAAACCGGGCGCTGGACTCGCTGGGCAGGAACATGCCGATAACGGCGCCCGCCAGCGGCAGGAAGATGAGAGCGCTGAGCAGCGGAAAGCCCTGGTGCATGACTAGGAAATCCATTCTCAAAGGACCTCGTTAGGATAGGACATAGGTTAGCAGCAGACAGGCGGCGATGGTCGCGGCCCAGAAGATGTTCGACTGCAAGCCCCGCTGGCCCTGACGCACTACCCCGCCCAAGGAGCGCACCGAGCGGGCCGAACCGTCAACCACCCCGTCGATGGCGTTCCAGTCGAACCACGACCAGAAGGCGGATACGGTCATCAGGGAATTCAACCCCACCACCCGGTAGATCTCGCCCACGCAGGTGTCGATGAATTGCAGCGGCTTCTTGGCCAGCCACAGGAAACATCGGCCCCCCATGCGGTAGAACCAGTCCAAATCCAGGCTGATCTTGGGCTCCGGGGCCAGCTTCTTTAAGAGCAGGAAGAAGCCCAGGGCGGTGAACAAGAGGATCTGCATGGTCTCCGAGAGGTGGTCGGCGGTGTAGGGGTTATAATGCACCGGGTAGGGCAGCATGTTGTAGAGGTAGGGGGTGTAGGAGCCGATGAAGATACAGAGGACGGCGGCGATACCCATGGCGGCCTGCATGTTCCAGGGCGGGTCGCAGGCCTTGTCCCAGGTCTCCTGGGAGCAGTTGTTCTTGCCGAACCAGATGAAGTACGGCACCTTGAGCCCGGTGTGCAGGAAGGTTCCCGCCGAGGCCAGGAGCAGGAGGAAGCCGGCCCAGTAGATATGGCCCTCAAAGCCGGCGGCGATGATCATCGACTTGCTGACGAAGCCCGAGAACAGCGGGAAGGCCGAGATCGACAGCCCCCCGATCAGGGTAAAGACAAAGGCCCGGGGCATCTTCTTGTAGAGTCCGCCCAGCTCGGTGAACTTACTCTTGCCGGTCATCTGCAACACCGAACCGCAGCCCATGAACAGGAGCCCCTTGTAGAGGATGTGGGCAAAGGCATGGGCGCAGGCCCCGTTGATGGCCAGCTCGGTGCCGATCCCCACCCCGGCCACCATGTAGCCGACCTGGGAGATGATGTGCCAGGCGAGCAGCCGGCGGCAGTCGTTCTCCAGCACCGCGTACACGACACCGTAGAGGGCCATCACCACCCCGAAGGGCACCAGGATGTGCATCCCGGCCAGTCCCCGGGCCAGGGCGTAGATGGCGGTCTTGGTGGTGAAGGCGCACATGAACACCGCCCCGGTCACCGTGGCCTCGCCGTAGGCGTCCGGCAGCCAGGAGTGCAGCGGCGGCACCGCGGCGTTCAGCATGAAGCCGGCCATGATCAGGTAGGTGTAGAGGCTGGGGTTGACGACATCGAGATGCACGAAGGAGATGTCGCCGCCGGTGGCCTTGTAGCGCAGCATGATCCCGGCTAGCAGAATCAGGCCGCCGGCGGTATGCACCAGGAGGTAGCGAAAGCCGGTGGCCAGGGACTCCTTGCGGCCGCGGAACCAGACCAGGAAGACCGAGGAAAAGGCCATCAGCTCCCAGAACAGGAAGAGCACCATAAAGTCGCCGGCGTAGATCACCCCCAGCGAGCCCGCCACGTACAGCCAGGCGGCGATGTGCTGGAGGTCGTCGTCCACGTGCAGGCCGTAGAGGGTGCCGACGATGCACATCAGGGTCATGATGTAGGCGAAGACCTGACTTAAGCGGTCGATGCGG
>JAJYJA010000007.1 GCA_021789795.1 Deltaproteobacteria bacterium
TCGTTCGGCATACCATCTGTATGGCCTCACTCGCCAAACACACCCCGCGCCTTGTATATCGGCCCTTTTGCTTAGCCATCGGCTACCTTTTTGCGAGATCATCAGTATTTACCGGTCACTTACTGACCAAGGAGGCAACCATGTATGTCACCAACTATATGAAACGCTCCCCGGTCACGGCGCGGCCGGACGACACCATCGCCGAGGTCAAGACCCTCATGGCCAACCACCACTTCCGGCACCTGCCGGTGGTGGGCGAAAACGGACGCCTCCTGGGTATGGTCACCGACCGCGACGTGCGCTCTGCCTATCCCTCGTCGGTGCTCGGCGACCGGCAGGGCAAGGACGAGCTGCTCAAGGTGGGCCAGACCGCGGTCTGCGAGATCATGAGCTACGAAGTGGTGTTCCTGCCCGCCTTCGCCACCCTAGACGACGCCCTGCTCCTCCTCGACCGCCACAAGATCGGGGCCTTGCCGGTGGTGGACGACCGCCATCAGATAATCGGCATCTTCTCCATCCGCGACCTGATCCGGGCCTACACCATCCTCTTCGGCCTGGGAGAACGCGGCTCGGCCCTGGTGGGGGTCAAGGACGATGGCCGGCCCCGGCCCTTAACCCGCATCGTGCAGGCCCTCGAGGAGCACGACATCCACTTCAGCCGCCTGGTGCGCAACAAGAGCGGGCTGCCGGGCGGCGAGCCGCCCGCCATCACCATCCGGGTCAACACCATGAACCTGCGGGCGGTGCACCAGGCCCTGGAAAAGGCGGGCTTCGTCATCGACCCCATGCGGCCCGAAAAACTCTGATCATCATGCTTGAACCGCTCTTCAACCCCCAGACCGTGGCGGTGATCGGCGCCTCCCGCCGGCCGGACGCCTTTGGGCACCGGCTGCTCGCCGGCCTGGTCGAGGCCGGATTTCCAGGCACGCTGGTGCCGGTCAACCCAGCGGCGAGCGAGGTTTGCGGCCTGCCCTGCCAGCCAAGACTCGCCACCTTTCCGGGATCGATCGATCTGGCCCTGGTGGCGGTGCCGGCGGCGGTCTGCAAGGAGGCGGTGCGGGAGGCCTTAGACGCCGGGGCCCGAGCGGTGGCGGTGCTGTCGGTGGGATTTAGGGAGGCGGGCGAGGCGGGGGCGGAGCGGGAGCGGGAGATCGCCGAGCTCTGCCGCCAGCGGGACGTGCGGCTATTGGGCCCCAACTGCCTGGGGTTGATCAACGCCAGCCGCCGGCTGTTCGCCTTCGCGAGCCCCCTGCGGCCCAAACCCGGCGGCATCTCGGTCTTTTCCCAGTCCAGCGCCGTCTGCGCCCTGTTGCTCGAGCGCCTGACCGCGGATCACCTGGGGCTCGCCAAGATGATCAGCATCGGCAACAAGGCCGACCTCTCGGAAAGCGACCTGCTCCGGGCCCTGGCCGAAGACCACGAGACCAAGGTGATCGTCGCCTATCTCGAGAGCGTCGGCGCCGGCCCCGGTTTCGTGCGGGCCGCGGAGCACGCCACCGCCCGCAAGCCGGTCATCATCCTGCGCTCCGCCACCACCCTGGCGGGCCGCAAGGCGGTGGCGGCCCACTCGGGCGAGGTGATCGGCCAGGACTCGGCCTACGGCGCCGCCTTCCGCCGGGCGGGGATCATCCGGGCCGAGGACATCCGCGGCCTGTTCAACCTGGCCGCCGCCTTCTCCCTGCAACCACTGCCCAGGGGCAGCCGGGTCTTGATCCTGACCAACGCCGGGGGGCCGGGGATCATGGCGGTGGACGCGGTGGAACGGGCCGGGCTTACCGCCGCCTACCTCGATCCCCAGTCCGCCACCCGGCTCAGGCAAAAACTCCCCAGGGCGGCCACCATCTACAACCCCATCGACCTGCTGGCCGGGGCCGGGCCCGAGGACTACCGGGCGGCCCTGAGCATCGCCCTTACGGACCACAACATCGACGCCCTGGTGGTGATCTGCGTCGGCCAGGGGCCGGAAAGCCAATCGCTCGCCAACGCCCAGGCCCTGGTGGCGGGCCAGGGGGGCGGCAAGCCCATCCTGGCCTGCTTTCTGGGCCACGAGGCCCGAACGGCCCGCGACTGCCTGCTCACCGGCGGGGTGCCGGCCTGCGGCTCGCCCGAGGAGGCGGTGGCGGCGCTCAAGGCCATGTGGGAGTATGTCTCCTGGCGCAACCGCCCTCCCAGGGTGGTGACCCGGTTCAAGGTTAACCGCCGACGGGTGGAGCGGATCATCTCCCGCCACCAGCGCGGCCAGCGCCCACGCATCAACGAGGCCAAGGCCAAGGACATCCTGCGGGCTTACTCCTTCCTCGTCCCGGCGGGACGGCTGGCCGCCTCGGCGGAGGAGGCGGTGGAGATCGCCGACCGCATCGGCTATCCGGTGGCCCTCAAGGTGATCTCCCCGGACCTGGTCCGCAAGGGCGAACTGGACGGGGTGCGGCTCAACATCCCCAACCGCCAGGGGGTGCGGGACGGCTTCGACCTGATGCTGCTCCGAATGGCGCGACAGGCCCCCCAGGCCGCCATCGACGGCATCTACGTCGAAAAGATGCTGGACCGGGGCCTGGAGGTGATCTTAGGGCTGCACCGCGACCCCCAGTTCGGGCCGCTACTGATGTTCGGCCTGGGCGGCATCAACGTCGAGGTGATGAAGGACGTGGCCTTCAACCTGGCGCCCATCACCTTCGACGAGGCGATGACCATGCTGGCCAGCACCCGCTCCTACCGGTCCCTGCTGGAACGACGCGGCGAGGCGGGGGTGGACGTGGCGGCCCTGGCCGGCTGTCTGCAAAGGATCAGCCAACTGGCCACCGACTTTCCCCAGATCGCCGAGGTGGAGATCAACCCCTTAATCATCGGCGAGTCGGGCGGCGAGCCGGTGGTGGCGAACGCCAAGATCACCCTGGGCGGCGAGATCATCGGCCAATGAGCGACCATCAGCAAGGCGAAAAAGAGCCTTTACTCGACCCCGACTGGCGGACGCGCTATCAGGCCCGGCTGCGCGGCGCCAGGGAGGCGGTGCGGGAGATAAGGTCCGGGCAGCGGGTGTTCATCGGCACCGGCTGCGCCGAACCCCAGCCCCTGGTGCAGGCCCTGATGGAACGGGCCCACGAGCTGCAAGACCTGGAGATCATCCACCTGCTGACCAAGGGCGACGCCCCCTACGCCGCCCCCGAGCACGCCGACCGCTTCCGGGTCAACAGCTTCTTCATCGGCCAGAACGTCCGCGACCAGATCCAGGCCGGACTGGGCGACTACACCCCGGTCTTGCTCTCCGACATCCCCCGGCTCTTCGACTCCGGCCAGATCCCCATCGACGTGGCCCTGATCCAAGTCTCTCCCCCCGACCATCGGGGCCGGGTGAGCCTGGGGATCTCGGTGGACATCGTGAAAAGCGCCGCCGAGAACGCCTCCCGGGTCATCGCCTTAATCAACGCCCAGATGCCCTACACCCTAGGCGACAGCCTGCTCGACATAGACGACTTAGATACCCTGGTGGCCGCCGACCTGCCTATTATTGAGCGGCCCACCAAGCCCGCCCATCCGGCCACCGACCGTATCGCCCGCCACATCGCGGCCCTGATCCAGGATGGCGACACCCTGCAATTCGGCCTGGGCCGCATCCCCGGCATCGGCCGCATCCCGCCGGCGGTGATGAGCCACCTCCTGGACAAAAAGGACTTAGGTGTCCACACCGAGATGATCACCGACAGCATCATCCGGCTGGTGGAGGCGGGGGTGGTGACCGGACGCAAGAAGACCCTCGACCGGGGCCGGATCGTGGCCTCCTTCTGCATGGGCACCCGGCGGCTGTACGAGCTGGTGGACCGCAACCCCCTCTTCGCCTTCAAGCCCTCCGAGTACGTCAACGACCCCCTGATCATCAGCCGCCAGGAACGGATGGTGGCCATCAACATGGCCATGCAGATCGATCTCACCGGCCAGGTGTGCTCCGACTCGGCGGGCGACAAGTTCTACTCCGGCATCGGCGGCCAGCTCGACTTTCACTGGGGCGCGGCCCGCTCGCCGGGCGGCAAGGCGATCATCGTCCTCTCCGCCTTAGACGAGCACAGCCGCGCCTCGCGCATCGTCGCCCGGCTCAGCCCCGGCTCCGGGGTCAGCATCACCAGGGGCGAGGTGCGCTACGTGGTCAGCGAGTACGGGGTGGCCTACCTGCACGGCAAGTCGGTGCAGGAACGGGCCCTGGCCCTGATCTCCATCGCCCATCCCGACTTTAGGGAACGGTTGTTCAAGGAGGCCATCGAGCAGAAGTTGATCCGGGCGGAACACGCCCAGGTGCAGGCGGGCTTCGTGGTCAACACCGGCGACCGGCGGCGGGTGGTGGTGCTGGCCGACGGCACCGAGGCGGGACTGCGCCCGATCCTGCCCACCGACGAGCAGGGGATCAAGGAACTGATGTACTCCCTGTCCCAGGATACCCTCTACCAGCGGTTCATGAACCACTACCAGCAGTTCGGCGCCAAGCAGCTACTCGATTTCATCTACGTCGATCACCGCCAGAACGTGGCCCTGGTGCTGACCATCCCCGAGGCGCGCGGCGAGGAGATCATCGCCGTGGCCCGTTACTTCCTGGACGAACCTAGCAACCGGGCCGAGGTCGCCTTCCTGGTCCGCGACGACTGGCAGGGCCGGGGGATCGGCAAGATCCTGTTCGAGGCCCTGACCGTGATCGCCAAGCGTAGCGGCCTCCGGGGCTTCACCGCCCTGGTGCTGCGCGACAACCGCAAGATGCAGGCGGTGTTCAATCACTCGGGGCTTACGGTCAAAAGCTTCCTGGAAGACGACGTTTACCGCTTCGAAATGGATTTTTAGGGGCCGTTTTCGACGGCTTGCCCCCCAGGACGGGCGGCCCATGATTTTGCGGGCCGGGACGGTAATCTTTTGACAAGGGCCGTTTTTTTGATATTGTGTAAGCATCCAGGCCGGTTAGCATCGGGACGTCCCACCTTGGGCGAGACCAGCAAGGCTAACGCCTGGCAGCCTCAAGCCGCCATCCCCGTGCCGCCCGATGGCCAGGGTTTACCGTTAACGACAACCTAAAAAACAAGGAGAAAACCGATGTCTGATTTTGCAAGGGCGCTCAAGGTGGGCAGGCCGCCGAATATCGTCAAACTGTTCCCCAACTCCCAGGCCCTCCTGGTCAGCGGCAAGGTGATCGACCGGGCCCTGGCCGCCAAGGGCCGGGCCATGACCATGGCCGCCAACGGTCGGAACAGCTTCGTCATCCGGGGGGCGCTAAGGGCCGCGCAGCGGGCCAACGCCTGCCTGATCATCGAAATCGCCCGCTCCGAGGGCGGGGCCAAGGCCTACTGCCCCACCACCTACTGGAACATGGCCCTGCAGGTGGACGCCGCTTGCAACGAACTGGGGATCACGGTGCCGGTGGCGATTCACGCCGATCATTACGGGATCAAGAAGGAATCGGACCTGGCCTTTGCCCTGACCGAGATCCCCACCCTGTTCGAGGCCGGGATCACCTCCATCGCCATCGACGCCTCCCACCTGCCCGACGACCAGAACCTGCTCGCCAACCTGGCCTTGAACCCCATGATCCCCGCCTGGGCCGGGCTGGAGACCGAGGTGGGCGAGATCAAGGGCGCGCAGGGTCTGTCCACGGTGGCGGACGCCATGTTCCTGATCCAGGGTCTAAACGCCCACGGCATCTTCCCGGACTGGATCGCCTTGAACAACGGCACCACCCACGGCCTGGAGGCGAGCGGCCAGGGCATCCAGGTGGAGCTGACCGCCGAGATCCACCGTCACCTCGAACCCTACCGGGTCTCCGGGGCCCAGCACGGCACCTCCGGCAACTCCTCGGAGCGGCTGCGGGCCATCGCCGCCAAGACCCGCACCACCAAGGCCAACGTGGCCACCGCCCTGCAGATGGTCTCCTGGGGTCTGGAGGTGAACGATTACGGCAACGCCATCCTCGACGAGGACGGCAACTTCATCAAGGTCAAGGGCGAGGGGGTGAGCGAGGAGATGTGGCGGGAGATGGTGGCCTACGCCACCGACAAGGGTCTAAAGGGCGGCGGTTACAAGAGTCTCAACCTGCCGTTTGAGCCCCGGCTGCTGGGCCAGCCCCGGGAGATTAGGGAACGGATGGTGCGGCGGGTGGAGGAGTTCGTCCATACCCTGCTGACCCAGGTGTTCAACGCCCAGGACACCGCCCCCTTGGCCATCGAGGCGATCTTAAAGGCCGGCTCCTACGACCTGAAACCCAAGGCCAGCCGCCTTGAAGACCCGGCCCAGTGGAGCGAGGCCAGGATCCGCGAGCGGGCCGCCCGTCTGAACACCGACAAGGGCTCGGGCGGAAACTTTGACGACTAGAGTGATGGCGGCGCCGAAAGGCCGATCTACGGCGTCCCCATCCAACCTCAGCGGGGATTGAACAGAATTGCGGGGCGGTTTGGCTCGTCAGGCCATACCAGGAGTGTATGACCTTGCCAAACGCACCCCGCGCCTTGTATCTCGACCCTTTTGCTTAGCCATCGGGAGGGATAACCTAAACCACAAGGAGCCGTAAACGTCGTGGGGAAATTGTCCAAGTCATTCCGCCCGGCTTCTAACGAGAGAAGGATCAAGCCGGGTTCATTTGCCGCAGTGCTTGCAGACCTTGGCCTGGGCCTTGATGATCTCCGCGCAGTAGGGGCACTCGCGCTGAAAGGTCTTTTTCAGGAGGGCGGCGATGGCCATCTCGGCCAGTTGGCCGATCTCGGTATGCCGGAAGCTATGGTTGCGGATGGGGTCGATGCAGCGGATGTCGCCCAGCTCGGCCAACAGCGCACAGGCCCGGCGCCGGCCCTCCAGCTCCGCATCCTCGTCGGTGATCAGATAGAGCACCGGCTCGAGGTTCGCCTCCGCCACGCAGGTGGCAAGCCCGGTCAAGGCCGCCTTTTCCCTCTGGTAACGCGAGTCCTTGGCCAGCATCGCCTCCGGATCGACGGCACAGCCGGTGAAGGCGTCCTGGCTGCCGACCATCATCGGGCCGCCCTTCACCTCGCCGGGCAGGAGCATGTAACGGAAGGAGGCGGTCTGGCCGTACTGCTCCTCGACCAGCCGCCAGCCGTTGACGTACAGGGGGCAGTCGTTGTTTAAGCAGACGAAGAAGACGTCGGTGCCCCAGCCCAGACCGTCGCCGACGTGGAAGGGCGGGGTGGAGCAACAGGTGAGCCGGGTCTGGCAGTGAGGACAGAAATGTTCCTCGCGGGCGTACTTTAGACAGGCGTCTGACATGAAAATTCCTCGCTTAAACGGGCCAATGGCCCTAGGGTTTGGTGGCCGGTGCCGGCGCGTGCTCCCCAGCCTGGGGAGGGGCGGACGGCAGGCGTCAGGTGCTGGAAGAGCCAGCGCCGAAGAACTGCGAGACGGCGATTCCCGCCGCCAGCGCGATCAGGAGCCAGAGGGTTTTCTTGAGGGAGGCGTTCATGGCGGCGAGGGGAGGAGGTTTATTTAAGGACGTTTTCTCGGCTGCTTGCAATAGATAATGCATAATCGCGGCCCGGTCAATGCGCTTTAACGGCGAGGCCGTTTTCCCTGTGACACCCCTGGCCCGGATCGGCTATACTGACCCGAAAAAATCGCGCCCCGGCGCCACCCGCCGCAAAAATTAAACCATAAGGGAGGCCATGACCTCATCGCTTCGTCCCGACAGCTACGCCAGAAACACCCTGGAACGTTACACCGGTTCCTCGGTCGAGGAGTTCGGCTCGCATATAATCCTCTGCAACTTTCCCCGATATGTGCATGATTTCGCGGCGAAAAAAAATCTACAGATCAAATCGGGATACTGGGACGCGGCCCACGACCAGGAGTCGGGCATCTCGATCATCAACTACGGGGTCGGCTCCCCCTCCTCGGGGATCATCATGCACTGCCTGTCCTTTCTCGACAAGCTGAGGTGCGTGATCATGCTGGGGATGTGCGGCGGCATCGCCGACGACCTGGAGGTGGGCGACCTCATCATCCCCACCGCCAGCATCCGGGACGAGGGCACCAGCCAGCACTACCTGCCCAAGGACGTGCCGGCCCAGCCCGGCTTCTGGATCAACCGGATCTGCGAGGAGGTAATCACCGCCCGTACCGGGAAAAAGCCAAGAAACGGCATCATGCTGACCACCGACTACCGGATGTGGGAGTTCGACCAGGAGTTCATCGACTACATCCTCAAGCACCGGATCCTGGCCATCGACATGGAAATCGCCACCCTGTTCTCGGTGGGCTACGCCCTAAACGTGTCGGTGGGCGCCATCATGCTGGTCTCGGACCAACCCCTGCGCAAGGGCGGGATCAAGAGCAAGGACAGCGCCACCGAGATCTTCCGCAAATTTACCGACCATCACCTGCGGATGGGCATCGAGATCATGGAGACGATCCGGTCCGACGACAACGGCGCTGGCCAGGAGGAGAAGATTGGAACCTGATTGGCACCAGGTCAGCCCCTTCCGACGGGCGGTCTACCGGCTGACCGCCCTGATCCCGCCCGGGCGGGTGACCACCTACGGCGCCCTGGCCCGGGCCCTGGGCGGCATCAGCCCGCGGGCGGTGGGTCAGGCCTTGCGGCGCAACCCCTTCGCCCCGGCGGTGCCCTGCCACCGGGTGATCCGGGGCGACCTGACGGTGGGCGGCTTCACGGGCCAGAGCCAAGGCCCGGCGGTGGCCCGCAAGCTCGAACTACTCACTGGCGAGGGGGTAAAGTTTGCGGACGGCAGGCTGCTCGACCGGGAGCGGCTGTGGACGCCGCCCGCCACCGCCCCCTGACCGTGGCGCGGACCCTCCCTCAGGGGGCGGTGGCGGCGGGCAGGATGATGGAGACGGTCGTGCCCTGGCCGAGCTGGGATTTGATGCCGATCCGGCCCTGATGCCGGCTGACGATGGTGTGGCAGAGGGCGAGCCCCAAGCCCTTGCCCTTGGCGGCGCCCTTGGGGCTGGTGGTGAAGTAGGGGTCGAAGATCCGGCCGATGATCTCGGGCGGGATCCCCACCCCGTGATCGGTCAGGGAGAGCCGCACCGCGTCCCGGCCCAGGGGGTTGGCCGCCGGCCCCTCTCCCGGCCCGGCGGGGAGGTTTTCCGCCTCAATCACCAACACCCCCCCCTCGGGCATGGCCTCGGCGGCGTTGTAGCAGATGTTGCGAATCACGGTGCGCAGTTGGCCGTGATCGCCCCGCACCGGCCAGATGTCGGGGGCAATCCGTTCCTCGGCCTTGAGCTGGGGCATGGCCTTGCCCAGATGGCCCAGGCTCTCGCCAACCAGCGCCCGCACCGAAACGCTGGCCAGAATCGGCTCGCCGCCCTTGGAGAAGGCCAAGAGTTGCCGGGTCAGCTCCACCGCCAGGTTGTTGACCATCTTGGCCTGCTTGAGCCACTGCCGCTGGGCCTCGGGGTCGGTCTCCCGCAAGGACAGGTCGAGATAGCCGCCCAGGGCGGTAAGCAGGTTGTTGAAGTCGTGGGCCAGGCCGCCGCACAGGGAGCCTAAGGCCTCAAGGTTTAGCGCCTTCTGCCGCTCATCGTCGTTCGCGGGGGCCGGTTGCCGCTGGGGGGCGGCCTGCTTCAACCGCTCCGCCCGCAGCAGGGCGGCGTGGACCCGCTCCAGGAGGGAGTCCCGCTCCAGCGGCGGGCAGAGGTAGTCCCAGGCCCCGGCCCGCAAGGCGACGTGGGCCTTGTGATCGTCCTCCCCGGGCCCGACGACCAGCACCGGCAGCATCGGGGCCTCGATGGTCACCGCCAACAGGACGTGGAAGCCGTCACTCTCCGGGCTTATCAGGTCGGCGAGAACCAGGTCGAAATGCCGGCGCCTAAACAGGGCCACCCCCTCCTGGCCATGACAGGCGCAGGTGGGGGCGAACCCCGCCTGCCGCAGCCAGTCGGCAAGTTGGTCTAGGGTGGCCACGTCCTCGTCAACCACCAGGATGGGCGGTCTTTGGCCCCTGGCGACCGGCGCGGAAGGTTGGGATTTAAGGTTGTTCATCACTCTCGATCAGTTGTCCGCCGATCCCAGCTGGCCGCGATGACGGCTAAGTCCGAAACCACTTGATTTCATAATGACAGTCTCGCAAAAAGGTAGCCGATGGCTAAGCAAAAGGGCCGATATACAAGGCGCGGGGTGTGTTTGGCGAGTGAGGCCATACATATGGTATGCCGAACGAGCCAAACCGCCCCGCAACGCGGTAGATCGGCCTTTTTGCGACGCCATCAAGTTTCCACCTTGCCGGATCCAGGCCTGCGCCAGGGTGGCGGTGGAGCGGGCGGGTCAGTTTCCGGCCCAGTTAAACAAGTTGCCGCCCCTCACTCAAGCCCTTTTTATCGGCCAAGGGGAGGCAATTAACTTAATGCTTTTATTTTAATGAGAATAATGCTTATTCTGCCAGGTTCCCTAATTTTATGGGCCGCCAACAAGCAAAAAAGGACCAGCTCGTGACCGACTGGCGGCGGATACTCATGCAAAGTCTCGGCCATCCCGGCCAGCTCGCGGCCCGTTTTCCCGGCCAGGGTGCGGGGCTGGAGGCGGTCTGCGCACGTTACCCGATGCGGATCAACCCCTACTACCTGAGCCTGATCCGGGAGGTGGGCGATCCCCTGTGGCGGCAGGCGGTGCCGGATTTGAGGGAGCTGGACGATCAGGTCTGCCTCGAGGACCCCCTGGCCGAGGAGGACTTGAGCCCGGTGCCCAACCTGATCCACAAGTATCCGGACCGGGTGCTGTTTTTAGTGCACAACCAGTGCGCAATGTACTGCCGGTTCTGCACCCGAAAACGCAAGGTGGGCACGGCCCGGATGCAGATCGGCGAGGAATCGATCCGGGCCGGGCTGGACTATATCCGCCAGACCCCGGCGGTGCGGGACGTGTTGGTCTCGGGCGGCGACCCCCTGCTCCTCTCCGACGCACGGCTCGACCAACTGCTCGCCGCCCTGCGGGCCATCCCCACGGTGGAGATCATCCGCATCGGCACCCGGGTGCCCTGCGTCCTGCCCATGCGGGTGACCCCAGCCCTGGCCGCGGTATTAAAACGCCACCATCCCCTCTACCTCAACACCCACTTCAACCACCCGGCGGAGCTGACCCCGGAGGCGGCCCTGGCCTGCGGACGGCTGGCCGACGCCGGCATCCCCCTGGGCTGCCAGACCGTGCTCCTGCACGGGGTCAACGACGATCCGGAGGTCATGAGCCGCCTGATGCGCGGACTCTTGCGTTTTCGCGTCAAACCATATTATATATTTCAGGCGGACATGACCCGGGGCACCAACCACTTCCGCACCTCCATCGCCACCGGCTTGAACATCATGCGCTCCTTAATCGGCCACCACTCCGGCCTGGCGGTACCCACCTACGCCGTGGACGCCCCCGGCGGGGGTGGCAAGATCCCCCTGACTCCCGATTACCTGATCGAGCGCGGCCAGACAGTGCGCTTCGTCAACTACCGGGGCGAGATATGCTCCTACCAGGACGGTGACTACTGATGCAGCCGGACCACGGTCTCCCCGCCCTCATCGACTTCGACAGCCTGCGTGGCAGCATGGGCCAGTACGAGAACCTCCTGCTCCGGCTGCTGGCCTTGTTCCTGGAGCAGGCCCCGGTCTGGAGTCGCGAGATCGATGAGGCCTTCGCCAGCGGGGAGCCGAACCGGGTGCGGCAGGTGTGCCACAAGATCAAGGGCGGGGCGGGCACCATCCACGCCGAACGGATCATCGTCTCCGCCACCGAGTTGGGACGACAGATCGCCGAACACGGCCTTGCCGGAACCGAACCCTTGCGGCTGCGGCTGCTGGCCGCCATCGAGGAGACGGCGGTCTTCGTCCGCGACTCCGGCTACCTGACGCCGTAATGCTGGCCAAGATCCACAGCGCCACGGTGGAAGGGGTCAACGGCATCCTGGTGGAGGTGGAGGTCGATATCGCCTTCGGCTTGCCCACCTTCGCCACCGTCGGCCTGCCGGAGGCGGCGGTGCGGGAAAGCAAGGACCGGGTCAAGGCGGCGATCAAGAACAGCGGCTACGAGTTTCCGGCCCACCGGATCACGGTCAACCTGGCCCCGGCCGACCTGCGCAAGGCCGGCACCGGCTACGACCTGCCCATCGCCCTCGGCATCGTGGCGGCGGCGGGTCTGGTGCCGGAGCTTAGGCTGGCCAGCCACCTGGCCCTGGGCGAACTGTCCCTGGATGGCCGGATCCGGCCGGTGCCGGGGGTGCTGCCCATCGTCATGGCCGCCCGCCGCCAGGGTCTGCGCGGGGCGCTGGTGCCAGCCGAGAACGCCCGCGAGGCGGCGGTGGTGCAGGGTATCGAGGTGATTCCGGTCTCCACCCTGCACCAGGCGGTGGAGTTCCTGGCCGGCATCGCCGACATCGCCCCGGCCCAGGTCGATCTCGAAAGCTTCTTTCAGACCGCCGTCCGCCACGAGGCCGACCTCTCCGAGGTCAAGGGCCAGCCCCACGCCAAACGGGCCTTGGAGATTGCGGCGGCGGGCGGTCACAACCTGCTCTTCGAGGGCCCGCCCGGCAGCGGCAAGACCATGATGGCCCGCCGCCTGCCCTCCATCCTGCCCGACCTGACCCTGGACGAGGCCCTGGAGACTACCGGCGTCTACAGCGTGGCCGGGCTGATGGGCAAGGACGCGGCCATCGTCATCCAGCGGCCCTTCCGCGCCCCGCACCACACCATCTCCGACGCCGGGTTGATCGGCGGCGGTCAGATCCCCAGGCCGGGCGAGGTCTCCCTGGCGCACAATGGCATCTTGTTCCTAGACGAGCTGGCCGAATTCAAGAAAAATATCCTGGAGGGCCTGCGCCAGCCGCTCGAAGACGGGGTGGTGACCATCTCCCGGGCCGCCAGTTCCCTAAGCTTCCCAGCCCGCTTCATCCTGGTGGCGGCCTCCAACCCTTGCCCCTGCGGTTTTCTGGGCGACAGCCGCCACGACTGCCAGTGCTCCCCCACCCAAATTCAACGCTACCGGGGCCGGATCTCGGGGCCCCTGCTTGACCGCATCGACATGTACGTGGAGGTGGCGGCGGTACCCTTCGCCGACCTGGCCGCCGCCGACGACGGCGAGGCCTCGGCCACGGTCAAGGCGCGGGTGGTCAAGGCCAGGGAGATCCAGCGGCGGCGGTTTGCCGAACTGCCGCAAGTCCACGCCAACAGCCAAATGCCGCCCCGGATGGTCAAGCGCTTCTGCGCCCTGGAACAGGACTCGGAACGGCTGCTGGAGAGGGCGGTCACCCGACTGGGGCTATCGGCCCGGGCCTTCCGCCGCATCCAGAAGATCGCCCGCACCATCGCCGACTTGGCGGGACACCCCAACATCCAGACCGCCCATGTCGCCGAGGCCATTCAGTACCGCCGCCTGGACCGAAAGCCGGATGCCGGCCCGGCCTGACCCCGGCCCCGACCTCCGGGTGCTGCTCCCCGACGACCTCGGCCAGGTGGAACGGATCCTGGGCGGCTGGAAGGCGTTCTCGCCCCAGGAGATCGACCGGGCGCTGGAGGTCTGCAACGAGGCGGCGGCCCACCCCTTTCAGGAGTTTCACGGCTACGGGATCAAAGAGGGGTCGCGGCTTTACGGGTTCCTCGTCTTTGGTGAGATTCCCCTGGCCGACCGGGGCTGGGACCTGTACTGGTTGGGGGTGGAGCGCGGCTATGCCCGGCAGGGCCTTGGTCGGCGGCTCCTTGAGGCGATGGAGGGGATGATCCGGGGCCAGGGCGGTCGCCAGATCCACATCGAGACCGCCTCCTCCCCGGCCCTGGCCCCGGCCCACGGCCTCTACCAGGCGGCGGGCTTCATCCTCACGGCCCGTCTGCCCCACTACTTCCGGGAGGGGGTGGACAAACTGCTCTACTTAAAAAATCTGCCCGGCAGCGGCAGACCAAACCTAACGACTCGCCAGCATGGATAACGTCACCTTCCTCACCCCCGGCCTATGGCTGCGGATCATTGTCTCGGTGCTCTGCGGGGCGATGATCGGCCTGGACCGGCAGCTGCGGGGCAAGCCGGCCGGCATCCGCACCAGCAGCCTGATCACCCTGGGCACCACCATCTTCGTGACCCTAAGCGCCATCTGCGCCCCTGGCCAGGCCGACCAGCTCCGGGTGCTGAGCCAGGTAGTCACCGGCATCGGCTTTTTGGGCGCCGGGGTAATCATGTCCAAGGAACGCTCGGTCACCGGGGTGACCTCGGCGGCGGTGATCTGGGTCTTGGCCACCATCGGAGCGGCAGCGGGCATGGGCCGCTTCGGCATGGCCTTTGCCGTCACCCTGGCCACCCTGGCCATCCTGCTGGGGGTGGAGTGGCTGGAGGAGAGCTTCCAGAAACTGCGTAGCGGCCCGCACCGCCGGGACTCCCCGTCCTACGGGCAAACGGAGGAGTGAGGGGCGGGCGGGGACTATAAGCCGCCCGGCGACGGCCCGACGATGGCGCCAATGGCCTCCGCCAGCTCCCGGTACTGGGCCTCGAGGACGGGCAGGAGCCGGCGGGCCTCCTCGACCTCGCCGGTCCGGCCGGCCAGCTCGATCCGCCAGGCAGTCTCCTGCATGGCCAAGGCGCTGACATTCCTGGCCGCGCCCTTGACCCCGTGCCCCTGATCCCTGATCCGTCCGGAATCGCCCGCCGCCAGGGCCTGCCGCATCTCCTCAAGCCGCTCCGGCATGTCGGCCACGAACACCGCCAACACCTCCCGCACCAGTTCCGCGTCGTCTTGCAGCCTGGCCGAGAGATCGTCGGTGTCGATGATCACCCCCCCACCCGCCGTTTCCTGCTCCCCAGCCCCCACCGGCCCCTCGGCAGCCGTCCGGCTGGTATTTACCTGACCATCAACCTCGCCTTCACCCAGCCATCTGTGCAGCACCCGCGACATCTCGTGGATGGAGAGCGGCTTACTAAGGTAATCGTCCATGCCCGCGGCCAGACAGCGTTCCCGGTCTCCGGTCAGGGCGTGGGCGGTCATGGCGACGATGGGCGTCTGGCCACCCCCCTCCTCATGCCGCCTGATCTCGGCGGTGGCGACGAAACCGTCCAAAACCGGCATCTGGCAATCCATGAGGATGAGATCGAAGCGGCGCCCCTGCGCCGCCCGCGCCGCCTCCTCGCCGTTTACCACCACCTCCGGCTCGATGCCGAACTTCTTGAGCAGGCCCCAGGCCACCTGACGGTTGGTGGGGTTGTCCTCGGCCAGCAGCACCTTGGCCTGGGGCCAGGCGGCAAGCCGCGTCCCGGCAGCCGGCCAGACCGGGGCCAGGCCGGCCTGGCCTTCGGGCTCGAAGCTGCTCTCCCCCTGACGCAGGCGCGCCAGGGCAAGCATAAGTTCCCGCCGTCGCACCGGCTTCTCCAGCCGGCCCGCCAGCCCCAGTTCGCGCAGACGGCCGACCTCAAGCGAACCGCCCAGAGGGGAGGTCAACAGCAGCCGGGGCCCGCCCAAACCGGAATCGGCGATGATGGCCCCGGCCAGGGCCTCGCCCGCGGTGTCGGGCAGCCGCCAGTCGAGCACCGCCAGCTCGAACGCCCGCCCCGCCCCCGCCGCCTCCCGCAGCAGGGCCAGGGCCGCGGCCCCCGAATCCGCCTCGCTGACCGGGCAATCCGCCTCGCCCAGCAGGGTGGCCAGCCACTCCCGGCTGTGGCGGTTGCCGTCCACCACCAGGGCCCGCGGGCCCGGCCCCGCCGTCTCCGCCGGCCCGGCCGCCGCCGGTCCGGGCTTCAGCCGGGCCGTAAACCAGAAACAGGCCCCCACGCCCGGCTCGCCTCGGGCCCCGATCTCGCCGCCCATCAGCTCCGCCAGTTGCTTGCAGATGGCCAGTCCCAGGCCGGTGCCGCCGTAGGCGCGGGTGGTCGAGGCGTCGGCCTGGACAAAGGGTTGAAACAGGGCCGGGGCCTGAGCCGGATCAATGCCGATCCCGGTGTCGCTGACCTCAAGACGCAGGGTAAACTCCTCCCCGGAGGCCTCGTCGATACTGGCCACCAGCCGCACCTCACCCTGGCTGGTGAACTTGATGGCGTTGGCGATCAGGTTGGTAAGCGTCTGGCGCAACCGGCCGGGGTCGCCAACCGCCGAGTCCGGCACCTCCCGGTTCAGGTGGCAGATCAGCTCGATCCCCTTACGCTGGGCGTTGGCGGCCAGGAGCCGGCAGCAATTCTCGATCAGCGTCCGGGGATCGAACTCGATGGCCTCCAGCGTCACCTTGCCGGCCTCGATCCGGGAGAGGTCCAGGAGGTCGTTTAAGATGGTGAGCAGGGCGTCGGCGCTGGCCCGCACCACCGACAGATACTCGCGCTGCTCGTCGGTCAGGCTGGTGGTGAGCAGCAGATCGGTCATGGCGATCACCCCGTTCATGGGGGTGCGGATCTCGTGGCTCATGTTGGCCAAGAAGTCGCTCTTGGCGTTGTTGGCCCGCAGGGCGTCGATTGCCAGGTTGTTGGCCAGGTCCACGGCCACCGTCAGCCGGTTGTTGGTGGCCTTGAGCTTATCCTGGGAGGCCAGCAGCTCCCGCTCCGCCTCCTTTTGCAGGGTGATGTCCTTGCAGGCCTCGATCATCTGGATCACCTCCCCCTGGTCGTCGAAGATGGGCGAGGCGGTGATCTCCACCCAGCGGGGCTCGCCGAGGGCGGTATAGTGGACGTGGGTGACGTTGACCGGCTGCCGGTAGGACAAGACCAGGGGCAAGGGGCAGGGATCGTCGGTGCCGGTGCAGGGCTGGCTCCGGCGGTGGGACAGCTGGTGACAAGACATTCCCCCGGCCACCGGGTCGCAGCCCGCCAGCCGGTGCACCGCCTGGTTGGCCATCACCACCTTGTAGTCGCGGTCAATCACCAGGAAACTGTCCGGGATGGCGTCGATGGTGGCCAGCAACTGGCCGTGGGCCTTGACTATCTGCCTCTCGGCCGCCGCGGCCTTGCGGATCAAAAACCAAAGGAAGAGCAGGAGACCGGCGGCGGCGCAGGTCAGGGTCAGGGTGGCCACGGTCTTGATTTTGTTCAAGAGCCGCCGGTGGCGGGTGATGTCGCGGTCGATCCGAAACACCCCGCGCAGGTCGCCACCCTCCATCACCGGCACGAACACCTGGGAGAGTGCCCCCCCGCCCTCCGGCGCCACCACGATCCGGGCCGTCTTCTCTCCCGCCCGCAGGGTGGCCAGGAGCCGCTCCGGCAGGCCGCGACCGGGCAGGGGTTCTCCGCCGCTTACGTAACGGGGAACGCCAGTGGCCGAGTAGATGGCGATCCGGGTCAGATGAAAATCGTTGATGCTGTCGGCAAAATCCTTGGCCGGGGGCGGGCTGCCGCTCGGGCAGTCCGGGCAGAGGCGCTCGAGATGGGTCGCCACCTGCAACCCGTCGTTCTCCTCGTAGGAGATCAGGACGCTGTCGAACAGGGGAAAGATATAAAAAAAATTAAAGGCCAGCAAGCCGGCGATGGCGACCCACAGGCTGACGGTCAGGTAGTTGAGCTTGAAGGGCTCCTTGGGCATGGGCGTATTCCTAGGGCGTAAGATTTTTTTAGTTTCGCCCACTATGGGGAAAAGGCCGTTTCCTGTCAAGCGACAATACCACAATGTGTCATTTTTGTCCCGGTGAGCGGCCTCTTCCTAGCCTATCCCAGATTGCGCCTTGACACGAGCGGCCAGGGCCGGTTAAACAGAAAGGCTACCCACCCCCAGCGGATACGGGCGGTGGTCATCACTAAAAATTTCTGGATACGACATGGCGACCGATCTGATTATCAACGCCACCTCCTACGAGGTCCGGGTGGCCCTGGTGGAACACGGCGAGCTGGTGGAGTTCTACCTGGAACGGCCCTCGGAGAAGGGGCTGGTGGGCAACATCTACCATGGCCGGGTGGTGCGGGTGTTGCCGGGGATGCAGGCGGCCTTCGTCGATATCGGCCTGGAGCGCACCGGTTTCCTGTACGTGGACGAGGTCAACGTCGGCAACCAGAAGATGGACAACCTGCCCTCCCCGACCAACGGCGACGACGACCACCTGGCCACCGATTTTTTGGTGCAGCGCGAGCCGGGCAGCAACATCGACGACCTGCTGGTGGAGGGCCAGGAGCTCTTGGTGCAGATCACCAAGGAACCCATCGGCAGCAAGGGCGCCCGGCTCACCTGCAACATCACCCTGCCCTGCCGCAACCTGGTCTTCATGCCCATGAACGACCACATCGGCGTCTCCCGCAAGATCGAGGACGAGGAGCTGCGCCAGCGGTTGAAGGAGATGATCGAGGCCATGCGCCCGGCGGACACCGGCTTCATCGTCCGCACCGTGGCCGAGAACGCCACCCTGGAGGACATGGAGGCCGACATGGAGTTCCTCTTGAACCTCTGGGGCGAGATCCAGACCCGGGCCTCCCGCCACCAGGTGCCAAGCCTGGTTTACGAGGACTTAGACATCATCCTGCGGGTGGTGCGGGACGTGTTCTCCACCGCCGTGGACCGGGTGGTGGTGGACGAGAAGGGCACCTACGACCGGGTGGTTAACTTCGTCGAGCACTTCGCCCCCCGCCTCCGTCACAAGGTCCACCTGTTCTCGGAGGAGACCCCGGTTTTCGAGGCCTACGGCATCGAGATGGACATCAACCGGGTGCTGAACAAGAAGGTCTGGCTGCGCTGTGGCGGCTACATCATCATCGAGGCCACCGAGGCCCTGACCGTGATCGATGTCAACACCGGACGCTACGTGGGCAAGAACGACCTGGAGGACACCATCTTCAAGACCAACGCCGAGGCGGCCAAGGAGATCGCCTATCAGCTTCGGCTGCGCAACATCGGCGGCATCATCATCGTCGATTTCATCGACATGGAGAAGGAGGCCCATCGCGAGGAGGTGGGCCGCATCCTGCAAGAGGCGGTCAAGCGCGACAAGTGTCGGGTCAACATCCTCAAGGTCTCCGAGTTCGGCCTGGTGCAGATGACCAGGAAACGCAGCCGCGAGGACCTAAACCGGATGATGTGCGAGCCCTGCCCCTGCTGCCGGGGCGACGGTTTCGTCAAGTCGCGGCGCACCGTGTGCTACGAGATCTTCCGCAACGTCTCCCTGCACGCCGCCAAGATCCCCGGCAACAAGGTGCGGATCATGGTCAGTCCGCCGGTGGCGGCCCTGATGCTCAAGGAGGAGGCGGACACCATCCACCGGATCGAGGACGAAATCGGCAAGCAGATCAACATCGTGCCCGACAAGAACATCTCGCTAGAACGCTACGAGATTGCCTGGCAGAACGACTGAAACTAACGCCGGGCGAGATTTCCCTGGGCCGGAGGCTTGACAAAACGGCAATTTATGGTACATATTGCTGTTTCGTTTAAGGACTTTTTGCTTTGATGACGGCCCCTTCCCCGGGGCCAACGATTTCAGGAGGAGAATCATGTACGCAATTATTCGCACCGGCGGCAAACAATACCAGGTTACCGCCGGTGAGCGGCTGCGGGTGGAAAAGCTGGTCGGCAACGTTGGCGACAGCATCGAACTGGCCGATGTCCTGATGGTGGCGGACGGCGAGGACATCAAGATCGGGCGGCCGGTGGTCGAGGGCGCCAAGGTCAGCGCCCGGATCGTGGAGCAGGACAAGGCCAAGAAGGTGGTGGTGTTCCGCAAACGGCGCCGGGGCGGCTACCGGGTGAAGAACGGCCATCGCCAACCCTTCACCGGCCTGGAGATCCAGGGGATTTCCCTCTGACCTTTCCCTCCGGCTTAGGCCGTAAGGCCAGGCCGGGCGACCTAAGCCGTTATTACAAAATAACTCCTTCATTTTCCACGACAAAAACGGCACCAGGAGCCGTGACGGAAGGGGGTCGAATGGCGGAGTTATTTTGGTGACGGAACCTAATCTCACCTAAAAGTAGAGGAACGACAATGGCACATAAGAAGGCGGGCGGCAGCTCACGAAACGGCCGGGACAGCCAGTCCCAGCGCCGGGGAATCAAGCGGTTCGGCGGTCAGGCGGTACGGGCCGGCAACATCCTGGTGCGTCAGGTGGGCACCAAGATCCATCCCGGCACCAACGTCGGCTGCGGCAAGGATTACACCCTGTTCGCCTTGATCGACGGGGTGGTGTCATACGAGAGCTTTGGCCGGGACCGGAAGCGGGCCTGCGTCTATCCCCCGGCGGTCAACCCTTAAACCGTCCCCTCCCCGCAGGGCCGGCACCCCTCGTCTGACGACGGGAAGGGCCGGCCCTTGCCGTTTTAGCCGCCCCGACGACTCGGGCTGGCCATCCTCCGGTTCCCACGAATTATGACCTTCATCGACGAGGCGAAATTCTTTGTCAAGGGCGGGGATGGCGGCCGAGGCTGCGTCAGCTTCCGGCGGGAGAAGTTCGTCCCCAAGGGGGGGCCGGACGGCGGCGACGGCGGCGACGGCGGCTCCGTGTACCTGGAGGCCTCCACCCGCTTGCACTCGCTGATCGACTTTACCTACCGTTCCCATTTCCACGCCAGAGACGGCGGCCACGGCCAGGGCAAGAAGATGCACGGCAAAAACGGCTCCGACCTGGTGGTGCCGGTGCCCAGGGGCTCGACGGTAAAAGACGCCGAAAGCGGCGAGGTGCTGGCTGATCTGCTGTGTGCCGGCGACCGCTTCCTGGCCGCCCAGGGCGGCGACGGCGGCCGGGGCAACGTCCATTACGCCAGTTCCCAGAACCGCGCCCCCCGGCAGGCCAGCCCCGGCTATCCGGGGCAGGGTCGCTGGCTGGCCGTCGAGCTTAAACTCCTCGCCGATATCGGGCTGATCGGCCTGCCCAACGCCGGCAAGTCCACCCTCCTCTCCCGGCTCTCCGCCGCCCAGCCCAAGATCGGCGACTACCCGTTCACCACCCTGGAACCACAACTCGGGGCCCTGGAAACCGAGGAGGCGAACTCCATCATCATCGCCGACCTGCCGGGCCTGATCGAGGGCGCCCATCAGGGGGTGGGGCTGGGACACAAATTTCTGCGCCATGCCGAGCGCACCCGGGTGCTGCTGCACCTGGTGGCGGGCGACGGCGGACCTGACGAGACCTGGCGCCGCTACCAGACCATCGAGGAGGAGCTCAGTCGCTACCGGGAGGGACGACTCTCCCGACAACGCCTGGTGGCCATCAACAAGGCCGATGTCATGTCGGAGGAAGAGCGGCTGGCGACCGAGGCCCTCTTCGCCGGTCAGGGCATCGAGACCCTGAGCATCTCCGCCCTTACCGGCCAGGGTCTCGACCGGCTGCGTTCCCGGCTGGTCGAACTTCTGGCCCTTGACGACCGGCCAGACCCCGGCCATGAAGATGACGAAGAGCCGACAACCAACTGAGGAAGAGGGCCGGGAGCTGCGCGGGCGATTGCTGGCCCAGGCCCGGCGGGTGGTGGTCAAGGTGGGCAGCGCCGTCCTGACCGACGACCAGGGTTTGAACCAGAAGGTCATGGAAGGCCTGGCCCGCGACCTCTGTCTGCTCGTCTCCCAGGGCCGGGAGGTGGTACTGGTCTCCTCGGGGGCGGTGGCCGCTGGCCGCCGGGCCCTTGGCCTGGGGGGCCGGGCGCTTACCATGCGCGAGAAACAGGCCGCCGCCGCCCTGGGCCAGGTGCGGCTGATGCGCGCCTACGAGGACATCTTCGCCGGGCTCAACCAGAAGGTGGCCCAGGTGCTGCTCACCCACGACGACCTGGCCCACCGCGACCGCTATCTGAACATCAGGAACACCCTGCTGACCATGTTCGACTGGCGGGTGCTGCCGATCATCAACGAAAACGACACCGTCTCGGTCAAGGAACTGCGCTTCGGCGACAACGACACCCTGGCGGCCATGACCACCAACCTGATCGACGCCGACCTCCTGGCCTGCCTGACCGATGTCGAGGGCCTCTACACCGGCGATCCGGCCCGTGACCCCCAGGCCCGCCTGCTGGGCACGGTGGCCAGGGTGGACGATGAGATCGAGGCCATGGCCGGGCAGCTCTCGGGCGCGCTCGGCACTGGCGGGATGCGCAGCAAGATCATGGCGGCCCGCATGGTTTCGGCCCGGGGCGGCAGCTCCTTCATCGGCCCGGGCCGGGAGCCCGGCGCCCTGACCCGGCTCTTCGCCGGCCAGGAGGTGGGCACCTTCTTCCTCCCCCAGCCCGAGAAGATGCACAGCCGCAAGCACTGGATCGCCTACACCCTGCGACCCAAGGGTTTCCTGGTATTAGACGACGGGGCCTGCCGGGCGGTGGCCAGCGGCGGCAAGAGCCTGCTGCCCTCCGGCATCCTGGAGACCAGGGGCCATTTCCACATCGGCGACCCGGTGCGCTGTCTGGACCGGAACGAGGCGCCCGTAGCCGCCGGCCTGGTCAACTACTCGGCCGACGACATCCGCCGCATCCAAGGGATGCGCAGCCAGGCGATCCGCGAGGTCCTGGGCTTCATGGACAGCGAGGAGGTTATCCACCGGGACAACCTGGTGGTGCTGTAGAGAAGAGGGCGGCTTTCCAGGTTGGTTAGACTGTTAGGCTGTAGGCTGCTAGATAAAAACTTCGAGCTTGTTAGCGATTGGAGATAATGATCACTATATATCTCGATCACAATGTTATAGATGGCTTTGACAAAGGAGAGACGGCATATATTGATCCCTTGTTTGCCGACAAAAAAATTCTGCTAATCGTATCGTTAGCGTCAGTTGACGAAATATTCAGAGGAGGAGATGAGGCCAGATCAGAGAAGAATATCGAATCGTTGAAGAGATTAGGAGTCCGATACATCCATCATGATCCCGACGAATCTCACATGTCAATAAATGAATTGGATTACGAAAACATGCGTGACAAATGGGCCAAGATGCAATCAGAAGTAGGCCCCCTAAACGACTCCTATTCCCAATTCATCAACTCACTGTACCGCGGCAATACACCGGAAACAATCCAAGAAATGGATGAAGCCATAGAAAATCAAGTTGCATGGATCAAGAATAACTATGATAAGTTCCCAAGCGTAAAAATACAAATGGACACAATCTTACACGATCCGCAGGAATACAAAGAATTGTCCAGACAAGCTCTTCACCTTAAAGGTCTGCTTCCCTTCACTCCAAAGGAAATAAACAACATTCAGGAGAAGAAAGTTTTCTGGTTCTGCGTAGATAAGCTAAAGAGTGCAGACAACTCAAATCTCCAGCTTATTGGCGAGAGTATTGAAAACGAAATCAAAAGTGCCAAGACTATCAGTGATCAATTCACCATTGTCTTCTATTGGCTAAATTTTTTCGGGTACTATCCAGACGATCTGACAAAAAAAAATAAAGCGAGATCTAATTTCTCAGATGCTACCCACGCGGAATACGCTATTGCCTGTGACGGTCTCCTTACATCAGACAAAAAGTTCGCGCACAGAGCCGCTGCTGCTATAGGAGCACTGGAATTGAGGACTAAAGTGAGTTCTAACGCTACCGATCTGCTGCACCGGATCGTGGCCGAATAATGCCCCATGCCTGACAGTATTTTCCATGAACTAACAAATTAAATTCCCAAGCCTACCGGGCTGGAACTTACAGTTGCAAGATCAACCAGTTACCCATGCGAAGAGGAGAAAGCGATGACCGTTAACGAGACGATTACCAACCTGGCGATAGCGGCCCGGCGGGCGGCCCGGAGTCTGGGCACCCTGTCCAGCGCGGTCAAGGACCGGGCGCTCCTCAAGATGGCCGTGGCCCTGGACGCCCAGCGCGACAAGCTTCGGGCCGAAAACGACAAGGACCTGGCGTCGGGCCGGGCCCAGGGCCTGTCCGCCGCCATGCTCGACCGCCTAAGCCTGACCGACAAGGCCATCGACTCCATGATCGCCGGGCTGAAGGAGGTGGCGGCCCTGCCCGACCCGGTGGGCGAGATCACCGAGATGCACCGGCGGCCCAACGGCATGCGGGTGGGCCGGATGCGCATCCCGCTGGGGGTGATCGGCATGATCTACGAGTCCCGACCCAACGTCACGGTGGACGCCGCCGCCCTCTGCCTCAAGGCCGGCAACGCCATCCTGCTGCGGGGCGGCTCGGAGGCCATCCACTCCAACCTGGCCCTGGCCCAACTGATGCAGGAGGTGCTGACCGGGGAGGGCATCCCGGCGGCGGCGGTGCAGGTCATCCCCACCACCGACAGGGAGGCGGTGACCGCCATGCTCAAGCTTGAGGAGCATATCGACCTGATCATCCCCCGGGGCGGCGAGGGCCTGATCCGGTTCGTGGCCGAAAACTCGCGCATCCCGGTGCTCAAGCACTACAAGGGGGTGTGCCACATCTTCGTGGACGAGTCCGCCGATCTGACCATGGCCGGCGACATCGTGATCAACGCCAAGGCGCAGCGGCCGGGGGTCTGCAACGCCCTGGAGACCCTGCTCGTCCACCGGGCGATCGCCCCCCGGGCCCTGCCGGTGCTCGGCGAACGGCTCAAGGAGGCCCAGGTGGAGCTGCGGGGCTGCCCCGAGACCTGCGCCCTCTTGCCCTACGCCGTCCCGGCCACCGAGGCCGACTGGCCCGCCGAGTACCTCGACCTCATCCTGGCGGTACGGGTGGTGGACGACCTGGACGCGGCCCTCGACCACATCGCCCGCTACGGCTCCCTGCACACCGAATCGATCATCACCGCCAGCTACGCCAACGCCCAGCGCTTCCTCCGCGAGGTGGACTCCTCCTCGGTGATGGTCAACGCCTCCACCCGCTTCAGCGACGGCGGCCAGTTCGGACTGGGGGCCGAGATCGGCATCAGCACCACCAAGCTGCACGCCTACGGGCCGATGGGCTTGAAGGAGCTGACCACCAAGAAGTTCATCGTTTACGGCGACGGCCAGATCCGCAACTAAGCACCACCCGCGGCCAGCATGTCCTTGAACGCCGACCCGCCCCCCTGTCCCGGCCCGCTAGGAATCCTGGGCGGCACCTTCGACCCGCCGCACCACGGCCATCTGGCCCTGGCCCGGTCGGTGGGGGAACGGCTGGGCCTAGAGCGGGTGTGGCTGATTCCCGCCGCCTGGCCGCCTCACAAACCGCCCTACGCCATCACCCCCTTCCCGCTTAGGGCCGCCATGATCCAGGCGGCCATCGCGGGCGATCCCCGCCTGGGCGTAAGCCTGATCGAGCAGGACACCAACGGCCCCTCCTTCTCCATCGACACCCTGGAACGACTGGCCGCCTCCGAGGCCAAGGGCCGACGCCTCTACTTCATCATCGGCTCCGACGCCTTCGCCGACCTGCCCTCCTGGCATCGCTTCGCCGAACTGCCACGCCTGGCCAGCTTAGTGGTGGTGAGCCGGATCGGCCAGGCGCGTCAGGCGCGGATCGACGAGCTGATGCGCCGCCACTTCCCGGAGTTTGCGCCCGCCGCCGATGGCCGCTGGCAAGCGGCGGGCAAAAATGACCTCCTGCATCTCAACCTGCCGGTGGCGGGGATCTCCTCGACCGAGGTCCGCGACCTGGCCCGCCGGGGCGAGGACCTCTCCGGCCTGGTGCCGGCCCCGGTGGCGGAGCTGATCGCCCGGCGCCGCCTATACACCGGCCAAGCCGACCCCTGAGTGAAAGATAGTCCCAACGGTCCCCAGCCGGTGCCAACTCTGCGGCACTAAGCTGGATAGTTGCCAAGTTGTTTCCGCGCCGCTCATAATCCGCCGGCCAGGGCCGCCAGCACTTGCCGCCCGCCAGGCGATAAGGTACATTGTCGCGGCCATGCGGCCCCCAACGCCGCCGCTGGCCGCATCCAGGCCCCATGGCCGCCAGGCAAAAACCTTAAACCACCTAAGTGAACAACGCATGTCGTCGCTCATCCGCCTGCTTGTCCTGTCAATAATCCTGCTGCTGCCCGCCGCCGCCGGGGCCGACTCCAACCGCCAGACCCGCCCCGCGCCGGCCCAGGCCGCCGACCCCAGCCCGCCTCCCGACCTGCCGGTGGTCCCCCTGCCAGTGCCAGATGCCAAGAGCCCGGTACTGGCGGTCATCCTCTCCGGCGACGGGGGCTGGGCGGACCTCGACCGCGACTTCGGGCTGGCCTTCCAGAAACGGGGCATCGCCACCGTGGGCTTCGACTGCCTGAAATTCTTCTGGTCGCCGAAGAATCCCGCCCAGGTCACCGCCGCTCTCGAAACGGTGCTGCGCTACTACCTGACGGCCTGGAACAAACAGAAGGTGCTGCTCCTGGGTTACTCCTTCGGGGCCTCCTGGCTGCCGCTGGTGATCAACAGCCTGCCGGTTGACCTGCAAAACCGCATCTGTCTGGTGGCTCTCCTGGCCCCCGGCCAGTACACCAACATCGAAATCAAGTTCGGCGACTGGTTTCACGACGTGCGTCGGCCCGGGGCCATAGACGTGACCCAGGAGGCCAAGGCCCTCCGCCATCCCATCATCTGCGTGTACGGCTTAGGCGAAAAGCACGACTCGCTCTGCCCGCTGCTTACCGGCATCAACCGGAAGATCATCGGCATGCCCGGCGGGCACCACTTCCACAAGGATTACACCCCCATCGAAGACGCCATCCTCTCCGGCCTCGACGCCACCGCCGCCCCATGACCAACTCCCGGCAACCTCCCGATCTGGAGCCTGACGCCCTCATCCCGCCCCCGCCGCCCGCCACCGGCCTGCTCGAACGGCTGGGGCCCCTGGCCCGGCGGGGCCTGGCCCCGGCGATCAGCGTCACCCTCTTTGCCGGGGCCGGTTGGGTGTTGTCCCGCGAGCTGCACTCCTACCGGCCCTCGGAGATCATCGGCAGCCTGCGGGCCCTGCCCCTGGGCGCCTGCTGGCTGGCCATCGGGCTCACCGTCCTGAGCTACCTGGTGATGACCGGCTACGACGCCCTGGCCCTGCGCTACGTGGGCCAAAAACTCCCCTACCGCAATATCGGGCTCGCCTCCTTCATCGGCTACGCCTTCAGCAACAACGTCGGGCTCTCCATGCTCGCCGGGGCCTCGGTCCGCTACCGGCTCTACTCGGCCTGGGGGCTGTCCGGGGAGAAGATCGCGGTGGTGGTCTTCTTCTGCACCATCAGCCTGTGGCTGGGATTCTTCGCGGTGGCGGGTGGCATCCTCACCCTGGTGCCGGTGACCATGCCCGCCGCCTTAAGCTTCTCCTTCCTGCCCTCCCGGCTGCTGGGGCTTCTGCTCCTGATCCCGCTGTTTCTCTACCTGCTGGCGGTGACGGTCTGGAAGCGGCCCCTGCCCTGGCTGCGCCTGGCCTCCGGCCTGCCGTCGCGCCGGCTGCTTACCGCCCAACTCTTGGTCGCCTCCACCGACTGGCTGCTGGCCGGGGGGGTGCTGTGCGCCCTGTTGCCCAAGAGCCCGTCCCTCTCCCTGCCCGTCTGCCTGGCCATGTACATGCTGGCCCAACTGGCGGGCCTGGCCAGCCAGATCCCCGGCGGCCTGGGGGTCTTCGAGACGGTGCTGCTCCTGCTGCTCGCGCCCAACCTGCCCGCCCCCCAGGTCATGGCCTCCCTGCTGGCCTACCGGGTGATTTACTACCTCGCCCCCCTGGGGATCGCCATCCTCCTCCTGGCCTTCCAGGAGATGGCCAACCACCGGGCGGCCCTCCGCCGGGCCCTGGCCGCCTACCAGCGCTGGCAACCGCTCGTCATGGCCCCAGCCCTGGGGGTGGCCACCTTCGCCGCCGGCTCCCTGCTCCTCTTCTCCGGCGCCCTGCCCACCTTGAGCCCGCGTCTGGCCTGGCTCGAACGCTTCCTGCCCCTGCCGGCGCTCGAGATCTCCCACTTCTTCGGCAGCACGGTGGGCATGCTGCTCTTGATCCTGGCCCGCGGCATCCGCCGCCGGCTGGACGGGGCCTACTGGCTCACCGTCGTCCTGCTGACGGCGGGCATGGCCGCCTCGCTGCTCAAGGGACTCGACTACGAGGAGGCCCTGGTCATGGCCCTGGTTTTGGTCGCCCTCCTGCCCTGCCGCCGCTACTTCCACCGCCACGCCTCATTGCTCAACCAACGCTTCTCGCCCGCCTGGCTGGTCGCCACCGGCACGGTGCTCATCTGCACCGTCTGGCTGGGCCTCTTCGTCCACAAGCATCAGGAGTACGCCAACCGCCTGTGGTGGCAGTTCACCTTCACCGGCGACGCCCCCAGGTTTCTACGGGCCACGGCGGGCGGGGCCGCGGTGCTGCTCCTCTTCGCCTTCGCCCGCCTGATGCGGCCCGCCCCGCCGCGACCGACCAGCCCCAGTCCGGGGGAGCTGCAAGAGGCGGCGGCCATCGTCAGGCAAACCCCCACCGCCGCCGCCCAGCTGGCCCTGCTGGGGGACAAGAATTTCCTGTTTAGCCCCGCCCGCAAGGCCTTCATCATGTTCGGGGTCTCGGGCCGGAGCTGGATCGCCATGGGCGACCCAGTCGGCCCGGCCAGCGAGTGGCCGGAACTGATCTGGAGTTTCCGGGAGATGGCCGACAACTACGACGGCTGGGCCATCTTCTATCAGGTGGGCACCAGCGCCCTGCACCACTACCTAGACCTGGGCCTGGCCCTGACCAAGCTGGGCGAGACGGCGCGGGTGCCTCTGGCCGATTTCTCGCTGACCGGCAGCGCCCGCAAGCGGCTGCGTTACACCCTGCGCCGACTGGAGGGCGAAGGCTGGCGCTTCGAGGTGGTGCCCCGAGCCGAGTGCGAGCCCATTCTGCCGGCCCTGGCCAAGGTCTCCCAGGCCTGGCTGACCGGCAAGCAGGGCAAGGAGAAGGGCTTCTCGCTCGGCTTCTTCGACCCCAATTATCTGCGTCACTTCGATCTGGGGGTGGTGCGGGGCCCGGACGACCAGATAGTGGCCTTCGCCAACCTGTGGCAGAGCGGCGGGAAAGAGGAGATCTCCATTGACCTGATGCGCTTCGACCACGCC
>JAJYJA010000148.1 GCA_021789795.1 Deltaproteobacteria bacterium
GGTAAAAATGCCGTCTGTGGCCCGGCCAATGCCCCATAACCACTTGACTAGGTGCCAATTTTTTATGGATATTGTCCGGGAAAGGGCGTATAAAAATGTTGGCGGACGGGAATATGGCCAAAAACTATCACTTGACTTAAAATGTTAACCAGAATAATATGACTCCAATTACTGATTCGTCTTCACGAGACATACAGGCTGGGGGTGATGAGCTCGCCGAAAGGCACAATACACAGCATCGCCCTCAGCTTTCTTTTTTGTCGTCACGGCTTAAGGTTGCCTGCTTTATTGACTGGGAAAACGTCAGAAAGCAACTTTTTACTTCTCAAAAAGGCAAACCATTTCTCGACTACAACAATCCCTCCTTGCTCAATCTATTTGTTCGCTCCTTTCTTGACTTAGAAGAAAGATTCTATCGTATCTTCCTATACACTTCACGTCCCATCGCCAGCATTACCCATCAAGGACAAAAGTTTGATCTGTCCTCCTCTCAGGCCTATAAAAAAGCTACTATCTTTATTGATACTATAGGACATGAGGAGCTGTTTGCTGTGCGTCTAGGCAAGCTAAAAGTCAGAGATGTTCATATAGAGGATGGTGTCCCTAAGTTTCGCCCCATACAGAAACAGGTAGATATGCTTATGGGGCTAGACATTGCACATCTTTCTTATCTTAAACTTGTTGACCGCATTCTTGTATTTTCTTACGATAACGATATCGTCCCAGCCTTAAAGACAGCCAGAGTTAATGGAATTCAAGTTGCAATCGCTGAATGCCCAGATCGTGGAAGAATAAGTGATGATTTGAGAAGGCATACAGATTTTGTTCGTTCAATAAAATTATCAGCTATTATGGATAAGATAAAGAACAATCTGGTCACCATGATCGATGGGAGTTGTTGAACGCCAATTTGCAGGCATTGATCGGCGGCAGGAGGTTGCCTTGTCGTTGGCAGTTATATTTCTCGCCGACGGATCTCAAAGGGATGATGAAGTCCATGAGGCTTAAATCCCCCCTGACACTCCCATGACCTCGACCAACTACGACGGCTTTGCCGGGATCATCGGCGGCTGTGACCTCATGCGGCGGCTGTTCGCCCTGATCTCCAAGGTGACAGACACCGACACCACCATCCTGGTGCAGGGCGAGTCCGGCACCGGCAAGGAGCTGATCGCCCGGGCCCTCCACTCCCAGGGGCCGCGCCGCGACCATCCCTTCGTGCCCATCAACTGCGGCGCCATCCCGGCCGAGCTTTTAGAGAGCGAGCTGTTCGGCCACGAGAAGGGGGCCTTCACCCACGCCATCCGCACCCGCCAGGGCCGTTTCGAGCTGGCCGACAGCGGCACCGTCTTCCTGGACGAGATCTCCGAGATGAGCCCCATGCTGCAAGTCAAGCTGCTTAGGGTCTTGCAGGAGCGGCAGTTCGAGCGGGTGGGCGGCACCCAGACCATCGTCTCCGACTTCCGGGTGATCGCCGCCACCAACCGCAACCTGGAGGAGGAGGTGCGGGTCGGCCGCTTCCGGGAAGACCTGTTCTACCGGATCAACGTCATCCCCATCCAGGCCCCGCCGCTCCGGGAACGGGGGGCGGACATCGTGCCCCTGACGCGTTACTTCATCGACAAGTTCACCAGCGCCAAGAACCGGCGGGCCATGGGGATCAACGACGAGGCCATGGGGCATCTTTTGCGCTACCCCTGGCCCGGCAACGTCCGGGAGCTGGAGAACATCGTCGAGCGGATGGTTATCCTGGCCACCGGCAAGGAGCTGACCGTCGCCGACCTGCCCGAAAAGATCCTGCAGGTCAAGGGGATGCGCCGGGAGGTGGTGGACGAGATCCCGGCCCAAGGTTTCGCCCTTAATCAGGCGGTGGCCGATTACGAGAAGAAGCTGATCGTCCAGGCCCTGAACCAGACCGACTGGGTCAAGAACCAGGCCGCCCAACTCCTGGGGGTCAACCGCACCACCCTGATCGAGAAGATGAAACGCCACCAGTTGGTCAAGCCCCAGGTCACCATGAGCGAGTGAACCTGGCCGCCATGACCAGAGCCTGCCACCTTGCCATTTTCTTCTGCTGCCTGCTGGCGGCGGGGGCAACCTCGTCGCCGGGGGTGGCGCGGGCGGCGGCGAAGCCCGAGAAGCCGGCGGCCAGCAAGGCGGCCCCGCCCGAGCTGCCCAAACCGCCCCTTTCGAAGCTGGAGGAGCTGGCCCGGGAGTCGCTGGCCATGGGCGACACCGAGACCGCCGCCCGGGCCCTGTATCTGGTCCAGTACCACTACCCGGACAATCCCCGGGCCGAGCCCGACCTCTGGCTGTCGGCCAACCTCTTGCAGGAGCGGGCCCAGGCGGCCAAGAATCCCGACTGGGACCCGGTGCTGGATCGCTTCCGGCTCTACCTGAACTACTACCCAAAATCGCCGCACGCGGCCGAGGCCTACTTCGACCTGGGCAAGGCCTACCAGGCCATGCGTTACTCCCTGGAGGCCCAGGCCTACTTCAAGCTCTTCCTGGAACGCTACCCCGACTCGCCCCTGGCCAACCAGGCCCGACGCTGGTGCCGGAACGCCCTGCTCAAGCAGGGTGCCGACCACCAGGAGGAGGCGAAGGCGGTCTTCGCCAGCTGGCGGGCGCTGAGCGACCCCCAGGCCCAGGCCCTGGGTCGGGCGGGCGAGGGGATGCTCAAGTCGATGGCCGGGGATTACCAGGGCGCCCTGGCCATCTATCAGCAGATTCTGGCCGCCGATCCCAACTATCCGCTCCTCGATCCCGACATCCTCCGCTACGCCGGGCTCGCCAACCTGAAGCTCGGCAATGTCGAGGCGGGGCGGGAGCAGCTCTACCACTACCTGAATCTGGCCGGGTTGGTGACCGAACGGCCCGAGGTGCTACTCGCCCTGGCGGAGAGCTACTTCAAGGGCGGCAATCAGGCCGAGGCCCAGAGACTCTACGGCCTGATCATCGCCGAGGGGGGGGAGAACGAACGGGCGGTGCTGGTCAGCGCCCTGCGCCAGGCCCAGTATCTTGACGATCCGGAGAGCGTCCTGGAGAAGTGGCAGAGCCACAACGACCTGCACGACCCGGAGGGCGACCGCCCCTATCTGGCGGTGCTGGAGAAGCTGTTCCGTGACCCGGTGGCCCAGGACGCCCGCTTCGGGCTCTTTCTCCGCTACCAGGCCCGGGGCGACCTGGACGCCGCCTACGAGATGGGCGGCAACTTTCTGCGCAACGCCCAGCCCGCCCCCGCCGATTCCCCGGCCGGCAAAAGGATCACCCGCCTGCTCCTCTCCCTGGTCGAGGCGCTGCTGAAGAACAAGCGCTACCAGGACATCTGCGACCTGTACACCAACGAGTACCAGCTCATCAAGGGGGGTGACAGCGGCCGGCTCCTGGCCATGATCGGCGAGGCGATGGAGGCCCTGGGACTCTACCAGCCGGCCGCCTCTATTTATTACCTGGCGGCCCAGCATCCCCTGGACGAAAAAGCCAAGACCGAGCTTTATTTCCGGCGGGCCAAGGACTATCTGGAGGTCAAGGACTACGACTCCCTGGGCCGTCTGCTCACCCACCTCAACCAGGCCTATCAGGGCAAGCCGGAGATGGGCGAGATCGACTACCTCTCGGCCCGGCTGGCGGTGGCCAAGGGCCAGATCGACCAGGCCTGGGAGCTTTACGGGCGGGCCTTAAGCCACCCCACCCTCCGGGACCAGCGGCCCCGGATCGCCGCCCAGGCGGTGGAGGACATGGCCGGGCACGACCGGCTGGCGGCGGCGGAGGGCTTTCTGGACTCGGCGGCCTCTGGCGGCGGGATGGCCCCCGAGAGCCGGCAGGCCTGGCTGTTGCGGCTGGGCGACGGCTGGCGGCGGGCAGGAGACTTGAAGCGGGCCGCCGCCGCGTATCGCCAGGGGCTGGACAAGGGGATGCCGGAGGCCGGGGCCACGGCTCAGGCCCTGCACCTGTTCCTGGGCGACGTGTTGAGCGCCCAGGGCGAGGCCAAACAGGGTCTGGAACAGTATCAGGCGGCCAGCCAGGGCGAGGCCTCCCAGTGGCAGAAGATGGCCCAGGAGCGTTTAACCCAGCGCGAGCTGGACACCGAGATGGCCAAGGTCGTTCCGGCCGGGAAATGAGGTCCGAGAGGGGCAAGGATGGATATGGGTTGGCGATGAGCGAGGCGGGCAGAAAGATACTGGTGGTTGACGACGAGCAGGGGATGCGGATCGAGCTGTTTCAGGCCTTGATCGGCGAGGGTTACGCGGTCAGCGTGGCGGAGAACGGCCGCATGGCCTTAGACCTCCTGGAGCGGGAGCCGGTGAGCCTGGTGGTCACCGACATCAAGATGCCGGAGATGGACGGGCTGGAACTGTTGCGCCGGGTCAAGGCCGTGGGCCCGGCGGTGCCGGTGGTGATCATGACCGGATTCGCCACCGTGGATTCGGCGATCTCGGCCATGAAGCTGGGGGCCTTCGATTACCTGCTCAAGCCCTTCCCCCTGGAGGTGCTGCGGGAGACGGTGGCCAGGGCGCTGGACGTCGGCGCCACCCCGCCGGGCCCGGGCATGGGCGGGGCGGGCGCCGGGCGCCGGGCCGGGGGCCAGCGGGCGGTGGTGGGTCAAGACCCGGCCTGGCTCAAGGTGCTGGAGCGGGCCCGGGCGGTGGCCTCCAGCACCGCCACGGTGCTGATTCTGGGCGAGAGCGGCACCGGCAAGGAGGTGCTGGCCCAGCTGCTCCACGCCGAAAGCGGGCGGAGCAACGGGCCGTTTGTGGCCTTAAACTGCGCGGCCTTGCCGGACGGTCTCCTGGAGAGCGAGCTGTTCGGACACGAGAAGGGGGCCTTCACCGGGGCGGTGACCGCCAAGAAGGGCAAGTTCGAGCTGGCGGACGGCGGCACCCTGCTCTTGGACGAAATCGGCGAGGTGCCGCTGCACATGCAGGCCAAGCTGCTCAGGGTCTTGCAGGAGGGAGAGGTGGACCGGCTGGGCGGCCGGGCGCCGGTGAAGTTCGATGTCCACGTCCTGGCCGCCACCAACTGCAACCTGAGCGAGGCGGTGGAGCAGGGCCGCTTCCGTCAGGACCTGTTCTACCGCTTAAACGTCATCCCCCTGCATCTGCCGGCGCTTAAGGAGCGGCGGGGCGACATCCCGCTGCTCGCCGAACACTTCCTCGCCCGCTACTCGCAGCAGTATGCAAAGCCGGCAAAACGCCTGTCGAGCCGGGCGAGCGCCAGGTTTCTGGCCTACGACTGGCCGGGCAACGTCCGGGAGATGGAGAATATGATCGAGCGGGCGGTGCTGCTCTCTCACGGCCCGGAGATCGAGCCCTGGGACCTCTGGGACGAAGAGGAGCCAGCGGGCCGGGAGGAGACCTTATCCTCTCCGGCCCGCCTCCCGGAAACTTCCGGCCCGGCGGAGATTTTTGCCGGGGCCGGCGGGCAGATGGTGCCGCTGCGGGAGGTGGAGCGTCAAATGATCCGACAGGCGCTCAAGCAGACCGACAACAATCGCACCCACGCCGCCCGAATGCTGGGGATCAGCGTCCGCACCCTGCGCAACAAGCTAAACGAGTACCGCAGCCAGGGAATCGAGCTGTAAGCGCCGGCCAGCGCCTGTCTTCCCCGCCCATCAATCTCCCCTCCTCCCGGCCCGGCTTGGCCCCGCCCCTCCCCTGGCTTCCGGCTTGTCCGCCTTTTTTGTTTCCGGCATTACTTTTGCAAACAAGGCGGTCAACCCGTTGTTTCATCATCAGGAGGAGGAGGGAGCATGTCAATCAACAATGCCATCACCAAGACACTCGACAGCCGGATGTTCGGCGGCATCGTCGAGACCGGACGCTTGGCCCTGGATGTCAGCATGGAGCGCCAGGGGCTGATTCAGTCGAACATCGCCAACATCGAGACCCC
>JAJYJA010000149.1 GCA_021789795.1 Deltaproteobacteria bacterium
ACCACCCTCACCCAGGCCATTGGCTTAGGCCTTGAGGTCCCCGGCCACTGCTACATCACCAGCCCCACCTTCGCCCTGCTGCACGAGTATCCGGGCCGCCTGACCCTCTACCATCTGGACCTCTACCGCCTAACCGAACCCGAGCTGGCCGAACTGGGCCTTGCGGACTACCTCTACGGCGACGGCCTGTCGGTGGTGGAGTGGCCCGACCGCCTGGGCGGCCTCACCCCCCGCGACCGGTTGGAAATCGAGCTCGCCATCGTCTCGGAAACCAGACGCGCCGCCCAGCTCGCCTGGCACGGGGCGATGCAGGACCGGATGCCGGAGGGCCGGGAGCTTGCAGACCTAGGCCTGGTCAGCCCGGCCTAGGCCGCCATCCCGGCCCGCGCCCTGGCCAGCACCGCCGTCAGCTTGTCCCGGACGATGGGCTTGACCAGGAAATCATCCATGCCCGCCCCCTGCGCCTCCAGGGCATCCTCGGGTCGGGCGTGGGCGCTTAGTCCGACAATGATGACCGGCCCCCGCCGCCCCGCCAGCCCCTGGTAATCCGCCCGGCCCGGCCCGGCCTCCAAGGCCCGGATCCGGCGGGTGGCCTCCAGGCCATCCAAGTTCGGCATCTGCAAGTCCATCAGGATCAGGTCGAATTCCTGCCCGGCCAGGGCCTCCAGGGCCTTGACGCCGTCCTCGGCCAAGGTCACCTCGCAGCCCTCCCGTTTGAGCAGCACCATGGCCAGCTTCTGGTTCACCGGATTGTCCTCCACCAGCAGCACCCTGAGGCCGAGCCTCGCCAAGGAGGCGGCCGCCGGCGCCGTCTCGGCCTTGGCCGTCCGGGGGGCCGCCGCCGGCGGCAGGGGCAGGGTAAAGCCAAAGACGCTGCCCTGCCCCACCTCGCTGGCCATGGTGACGTTGCCGCCCATCAGGCCCACCAGTTGGCAGGTGATCGCCAGCCCCAGACCGGTGCCGCCGTAGTTCCTGGTGATCGAGCCGTCGGCCTGGGTGAACTTCTCGAAGATGGCCGCCTGCTTGTCGAAAGGGATGCCGATCCCGGTGTCCCGCACCAGGAAACGGATGCGGTCGCCGGCCAAGGTATCGACCTCAATCGCCACCTCGCCCGCCGGGGTGAACTTCATGGCGTTGCCGGCCAGGTTGATCAGCACCTGCTTGATCCGGTGGCCGTCGCCCACCACCTCCGCCGGCAGGCCGGGGGCGAGCTGGCAGCGAAAGGCGACCCCCTTGTCCCGGGCCGTCTTCTGAAACATGGCCTCGACGTTGCAAACCAGGTCGGCCAGGGAGAAGGGCTCCCGAAGGATGTCGAGCCGGCCCGCCTCGATCTTGGAAAAATCCAGGATGTCGTTGATCAGACTCAAGAGGCCGTCGCCGGACTGCTTGATGGTGCGGGCATAGTCGGCCTGCTCCGGGGGCAGGGTGGCGTCACAGAGCAACTCCGAAAAGCCGATGATGGCGTTCATCGGGGTGCGCAGCTCGTGGCTCATGTTGGCTAGAAACTCGCTCTTCAGCCGGCTCGCCTCCTGCAACTTCTGGTTGGCCTGGCGCAGTTCCACGGTGCGCTGGGCGATCTCCGCCTCTAGGTTCTTGGCGTAATCCCGGTCTTTTTCCTGGATCACCAGGTACTGGCGGTGGTTGTTCTCCACCATCTCGAAGTGCTGGGTCTTGAGCACCTCGATCTGCCTTAAGAGCTGGTCGTTCTCGATCTTAAGGTCGTCGGCCCGCGTCCTGGTCAGGGCCAGATCAACCACGGCCCCGAGCGCCGCCAGCAGCAGGGGCTCGGCGTCCCGATTCCGCCAGGGGTCCGGCAGCCGGCAGGTCAAGACCGCCCCCAGCCCGGCGACCGGCAGCCGTACCGCCCCCTCCTCCGCCGGCCCCGCCCCCTGGCCAGGGGGGGAAAACACCCGTCCGTCCACGGCCCGCAGCTCAAACCCGACCCCCGGCAGGATCCGGGCCAGCTCGGCAAGCAAGCGGGCCTCGCGGGAACCCTCCTCCTCCAGGTCCGCGAAAATCTGGTCAACATCAAGGTCCAACACCGCTCACCCCCCGGTCGTGTAGAGGCTCTTGGCCTTTTCCATCTCCGCCGGCAGATCGCGGACAATGACCTTATAGCCGTCCATCATCGACTTGACGTGCCCCACCAGATGGCCGGGCAGGGGCTCCACCCGCTCCGGCAGCACCGCGAACTTCATCTTGCCGGCGATGTACTCGGCCAACTGCACCACCCCGGTCAGCGAACCCGGCTCGGGGCTGCGATCCAAGGCGTGGTGGAAACGGATGGCGCTGGCCACCTCGACGGGCATCTTCCACTCCTTGGCCAGCTTAAAACCGACCTCGGCGTGATCGGCGCCCAGGCACTCCCGCTCGCACTCCACCAAGGTTTTTCCGCCTTGCATATAGAGCTGGCAGGCCTGGCGCAGGTCATTACCCGCCACCTGATCCTCGGCGATCAGGCCGATGTCGTGCATGATCCCGGCCAGGAAAAAATCCTCCCGGGCGTCGCCGAAGATCCGCTTGCCGATCATGTCCGCCAGGATGGCGACCGTGGCGCAGTGCAACCACAGCCGCTGGCGCGAGAATCCCGCCTCCTCGCCGCCGCCAAACAGGTCGCGCAGGGCCTCCACCGCCACCAGGTTGCGGAGGTTCTTCATCCCGGCGAAGACCACCGCCTTGGCAATCGAGTCCACCCTGCCCGGCAGGGCGAAATAGGGACTGTTGACCAGCTTGAGCAAACGTGAGACCAGCACCGGGTCCATCTGGATCACCTGCTCGAAATCCCGCATGGTGCTCCGCTCGTCGTTGACCATCTGGGCCACCCGGATGGCGACGTGGGGCAGGGTCTTGGCGGCGTTGAACCTCTCGACGACCGTTTCGGCGGTTGGCATATTGCTCCCCTGGCTAAACGTGCCGCCTAGCGTACCACGTGCACCAGGGGCTGGCCGTGCTGGACGGTGCGGGCGTACTTCACCGCCGGTCTGCCAAAGGCCATGGCGTAACCGATGACATGATCCGCAGGGATCCCCAGGCGGGGGCGAATCTCGGGGGCCAGGTCACTGATGGCCCAGGTGGCCAGGCCGTCCCAGACCGTGCCCAGGCCCTGGCTCTGGGCGTAGAGCTCGAAGTAGGACAGGGCGATCAGGCAGTCGGGAATCGGGGTCGCCACCTCGCCGGGGGCTGAGGTGATGAGCAGGTGGGGCGCGCCCCGGAACAGAAAGTCGATGCCCTCCTCGTCCCACAACTTCACCAGCCCGGCGAAGAAGCTAAGCCGCTCCGGCAGCCCGGCCTCGATCCGGCGCCGCAGGAGGGTTATCAGCTCGTCGCGCAGTCCGGCGAGCCGGGTCCGGTCGTCCACCAGGGTGAAGCGCACCTGACGGGCGTTGCGGCCCGAGGGGGCGTGGCCCGCGACCTCGAGCAGCTTGGCGATCAACTCCGGGGGCAGATTTTCCTCCCGGTAGCGGCGCACCGCCCGCCGGCCCTTGATCAGGGTCTCCATCGCCAAGGGCTCGGGGAAGCGGCGGGCGAGCGGCAGGCTGTCCTCGGGCTGGCGGCCCAGGATGGAAATCGCCCCCGGGGGACAGATGGCCAGGCAGTGCTGGCAGCGATAGCAGGCCGGTTCCTGATCGGCGGCGATGGCCGGGAAGCCGTCCTCGTCGAGACGGATGATCCGGGCCGGGCAGTCGGCGGCGCAATGGCCGCAGTGGTTGCAGGTCTGGCGGTTGACGGCGAAATTCAGCATGGCGTTTCTCCGGTGTTTTCTGGTTTCGCGGGCTTATCCCCCAAAAGAGGAAGGCCCCGGCCGGCAAACATCGCCGGCGAGGCCTTCCCTGAATTGGCTAGGGCGGGGCCGGCCCGCCTTTAGCCCCTGTTACTGATGTACCCCGTTGACCACGTTCGCGGTCTCTTTGTGGCAGGCGGTGCAGTCGCCCTGGACGATGGCGATCGCCTTGGAGGTTGGCAAGAGGGTCTGGAGCCCGAAGTAGGTGGGCTCGTGGCAGGTGACGCACATATTCGGGTGCACCTGGTAGAGGAGGTTGCCGGGGTGGCAGCCCACCACGTCGGTGCAGGTCGGGGCGCGCATGACCTTGGTGCTGTGATCCAGGGCGTTCTGGTGGTTAAGCGGGCTGGCGGCGATGTCGGTGTGGCAGTGCATGCAGTCGCCGGGGCCGTACTGGGCCGCCAGGCCGATGTTGGCGCCGATGGTGCCGTCGGCGTTGGGGGTCATGTTGTGGCAGTCAGTGCACTTGTTTTGATGGATGTCGGCGATGGGGTCGGTCTTGTTGTGGAAGTGACAGGCGTTGACGCAGTTGGGCAAGGTCTTGTTGACGATGTTGGTGTGATCCGCGGCGCCGGTGGTCTGGTTGACGATCTTGTGGTGCAGGAAGTAGTCGGAGCCGTGGCACTGGCCGCAATCACCCGGGTTGGGGGTGGCCTGACCCGCCGGCGAGGGCCAGACGGTGGGGGTGACCCGGAAGGGGGTGTTGGGATCGGCGGCGTTTAGGGCCGGCGGGCCGCTGGGGGCGTGGCAGTAGCTGCACTGCAGGTTGTGAATCCCCTCCACCACCTGGGCCTGGGTGTGGCAGGAGCCGCAGGAGGTGAGCACGGCGATGAAGGTGTTGTGATCCGGGAACACCGGTTTGAAGCCGGCGGCGATGTTGTGGCAGGAGGTGCAGACGCTGCCCACGTTGTGGATGTTTAAGCTGCCGTCGTTACGCCAGTAGGTGGTCTTGGTGTGGCAGACCTGGCAGATGCCGGTGGGGGTGGCGGCGCTGGAGACGTAGCCGCCGTTTTGCGGGTCGAAGAACTGGACGCTCTTGGCGCCGCTGTTCGGGGTGTTGATGCTCGACTTGATGAGCTGGCCGTAGATGATGCCGAAGTTGGTGCCGTTGTAGGTGGCGGGCACGGTGTCGGTGCCGTTCTGCACCGTGATCGAACCGGCCCCGGTGCCGGGCACGGTGCTGGGGATGGGGGCGCTGGCGCTGGCGGCGACGATCTCGTAGGTGCGCTCGCCGGTGGTGTAGCCTAAGGTAAGGATCAGGCCCCGCCCGGCGGTGCCCTCCTTGGCCGTCCAGCGGCTGGTGTCGGCCCAGGGCGAGGCGGCGTCGGCGTTGGTGTAGGTGATGGTGGTGGTGCCGTTGCCGTTGTCGGTGATCCCGGAGATGGTGCCCTCAACCAGATAAAGCCCCCCCGCCCGGGTGCCGTCGCCGAAGGTGGCGGTGGCGGGCAGCCAGCTAAGTTGCTGCTGGAGGTGGGGGTTATGGCAATCGACGCACTTGGTGCTCCAGTCGCCGAGGGTGGCGTTGTGGGCCGAGCCCATCGAGACCGAGGAGTGGGAGACCTTCTGGAACTGGGCGCCGCCCGGCCCGTGACACGAGTTGCAAACCCCGTCGGTCACCGTGCCGTAGGCGGACGAGCTGGGGCTGGTGGGCGAGTACTGCCACCACAGGGAGTAGGCGTGGCAGGAACCGCAGGCCACGCCGTGGGTATCGTTGTGGGGGGCGTCGATGACCGAGGCCCGGGCGGTGCCCATCGACAGGACGGCGGCCAGGCCCGCGGCCACACACAGACTTTTGGACAGCTTCCACGGTTTGTTCATTTTTTTATCCTCTGTTTGAGTAAAAAAATACGGCATAAATGCCAGATTTGTCCGATATTACGCCTCGTCGATATATAGCACGAAAAAAAGGAAAAGCAAGCGGGAAAAAATGGCCCGTAACCAGCTGATTTTTTATGGTCAATTTGTTCGCAACTCCCGGATTACCAGGGTGTGTGACCGTTAGTCCCAGCTAGAAATAACATCCAGACTTTCTTGATCTAGCAGGCCAACTGGGTCCAATTGTTTTACATACCTCTTCAAGTGCTTCTCATTAACTAATGGGGGGGTG